>CAVJGY010000051.1:0-8174 GCA_963648915.1 Acutalibacteraceae bacterium
CCCCTGACCCGGCAGTACAACTGGGGCTATGACCCGACCAATTTCAATGTCCCCGAGGGCAGCTACTCCACCGACCCGACCCGGGGTGAGGTGCGTCTGCGGGAGTGCAAGCAGATGATCGCCGCACTTCATGCCGCCGGGTTCGGCGTCGTCATGGATGTCGTGTACAACCACATGTACCGCACCGAGAATGTCCTGAACCACACCGTCCCCTACTACTTTTTCCGGCAGAACCCGGACGGCAGCTTCTCCAACGGCAGCGGATGCGGCAACGAATTCGCCAGCGAGCGGCCGATGGCGCGGCGGTATCTCATCGACTCGGTGCTCTACTGGGCGAAGGAATACCACATCGACGGCTTCCGGTTCGACCTGATGGGTCTGTTCGACGTGGAGACGATGAACCTTCTGCGTGCGGAACTGGACAAGCTTCCCAACGGCCGGAACATCCTGATGTATGGTGAGCCGTGGCAGGGCGGCGGAAGTGCCCTCCGCCGCTACGAGGCCAACAAAAACAACCTCGCGATGCTGAATGACCGTATCGGCGTGTTCTGCGACAACACCCGGGACGCCATCAAGGGCGGCTGCTTTGATGCCCGCGAACCGGGCTACGTCGAGGGCAAGCCCGGCTCGTTCTGGGACATCGGTGGTGCCGTGGCCGCATGGTGTCGGAGCAATACCCTGCCGCCCCACAAACCTAGCCAAATCGTGACCTATGTTTCCGCCCACGACAATTTCACTCTCTGGGACAAGCTGCTTCTGGTGCGGTACAAGCAGCCCGAGTACACGGCCACGGATTCGGTCGCGCTGGCACAGAACCGTCTGGCGGCGGGCATCGTCCTGACGAGCATGGGACTTCCCTTCTGGCAGGCCGGAGAGGAATTCGCCCGCACCAAGAAGGGACAGGGCAACAGCTACCGCTCGTCGCCTGCCCTCAATCGGCTGGACTGGAAACGCGCCGAGCAGTTCCACAGTCTGGTGGACTATTACCGCGGCCTCATCGGTCTGCGGACGACCTTTCCCCGGCTGAGTGCGGTGGACTCTGCCAGCCCGGAGGCCATCCAGTTCTTCTCACTGGAACAGCCGCTCGTGGGCTGGTCGCTGCCTGCCGCCCCCAGTGACGGCAGCTGGTGGCGGGCACTCTGCGTCTTTTACAATCCGACCGATAAGTCCCGGACACTTCCCCTTCCCGGCGGACATTGGAAACTGCTCAGCGACGGCGTTTCGTCCAGCCTTTGGCGGGGCAAGAGCCAAATTTTGCAGAAGCAGGTCACCGTCCTTCCCTATAGCGCGACGGTGCTGGGGCTGATATAAAACAGCAAGAGGGCCTGACGCGATGCGTCAGGCCCTCTTTTCAAACAAGAAGAAAGGAACTTCAAGTGATGATGTCAAGTTTTAGCCCTGCGGCTGCTGCTCCGGCAGAGTCGGCGTATTCTGCTGCTCCTGCTGGGTGGTGGCCGCAGTGTTGGTGGAGGCGTTCTTCTCACCCAGCGTCAGGCTGACGGTCTGCATCTGGCCGTCACGCGCGACGGTGATGGACAGGGTGTCGCCTGCGGAATGATTCTGGATGATGGTGCCGAGGTCATCCCGCTGTGCGACCTCCGAGCCGTCGATGCTGATGATGCGGTCGCCCGCCTTCAGGCCGGCTTTATCAGCCGGGCCGCCCTGTACGACATCCACAACGTAGACACCGTAGGCGTTCACGCCCAGCTGTGCCGCCGTCTGTGCGTCGGTGACGGCCAGATAGGTGATGCCCATGTAGGGACGACCCGTGACGTAGCCGTTTTCCAGCAAGTCCTGCGCCACCTTGATGGCGTCATTGATGGGGATCGCGAAGCCCAGACCCTCGGCATCGGAATCCGAGGACTTTGCATTGACAACGCCGATCAGCTCACCGTTCATGTTGAACAGACCGCCGCCGGAGTTGCCGGGGCTGACGGAAGCATCCATCTGGATCAGGGACATGGTGTTGGTCGAGCTGGTGCCCTGAATGGTAACACTGCGGTTCAGTGCGCTGACGATGCCGCTGGTGACCGTGCCGCCCAGCTCACCCAGCGGGTTACCGACGGCCAGAACGCTTTCACCGACGGCCAGCGAATCGCTGTCGCCGATGGTAGCCGGGGTCAGGCCCGTTGCGTCGATCTTAATGACGGCGATGTCGCTGGTCGCATCCTCGCCGACGATGGTCGCGGCATAATCCTGATCGCCGATGGTGACGGTGATATTAGACGCACCGGTCACAACGTGGTCGCAGGTCAGGATGTAGCCATCCGAGCTGATGATGACACCGCTGCCCGCACCGGACTCGACCTGGCTCTGGCCGTACCACGACCACTGCGAGTAGACGACCTGCTCAGTGGTGATGACGACGACACTCGGGCTGACCATCTCGGCCACCTGTGCACTCGTCATACCGCTGGAGAGCGTCGTGCCTGCGGCCGAGCCGGTGCTGTCGGTCGTGTTGGAACGCTCGACCTGCTGGATGACGACCTTATTGCCCGCGTTGCCGAACCGTGCGCCCACAAAGCCGCCTGCAAAGCCCATCGCCGCCGCCAGGACAAGCGCGACTGCACTCTTGGCGAGTTTCTGGCTGTTGAATTTCTTACGCTTCTTTTCCGGCTTCTCGGTGTGCTCGTCCGGGTACACCGGGGGAGGCGTCGCACCGCCGTTTCCGGTAGTGTCGGCGTCCATTTCCGGCTCAGGCTGACGGAAGCCGTTGTCCGGCCCGCCGTAACTTCCGGCGGTGTTGGCGGTGTTCATGCCACTGCTGCCGACGTTGGGGTAGCCGGTCTCTCCGGCCTGCTTATTTTCAGAGGAATAATCGTATTCCCATTTGTTCTCGTTATCCATACTGGTTACATCCTTTCTCAAAAAGGGTTCGTTCAGGGAGGTGGTTTCCCGCTTCTCTTGAGCTGTCTTTATTGTATCTGCTAATTGTGAAAATCAATCGCTGACCCCGTGAAGAATATGTGAAATAAGGTCGTACTTTGCGGGTTGACAGAATGAGTTTTGGTTGTTATTGTTAGAGTATCATAAGTTCGATAAAGGAGAGCATCCTTATGACGATATTTGAGATCCCCGGCGGCTTCGCCCTGATGAAAGAAAAAGACCAAATCGGCCAATGTCTGCTGACGCCGACCACAAAGGGTGCGGACATCACCGCGTTCTGCATCCTTCCCCAGTGGCGGCGGAAAGGCTATGGCTCTTACTTATTAAAAGAGGTCCTCCGGCGGTTCGGCGGCTATGACCGGGAGACGGCCACCGTCTTTTCCGCACCGCTGCCGGAAGTTCCAGACGAGCTGGCGTTCTGGGAAAAGTTCGGCTTTGCAGCCGAGGGCGGTCCGCTCTTTCGCCGCCGGACGCCCGACCTGACCGCCGTGAAGTTCGTGCAGGACTTTCTGGCGTCCCGGCTGGTATCGCCTCATCTCTGCGTGGACGCCACCTGCGGGAACGGCGGCGACACGGCGTTCCTCTGCCAGCTGGTGCAGAACGGCCGGGTGCTGGGCTTTGACATCCAGCCCGAGGCCATTGCATCCACCCAAAACCACCTCGAGCGGCTGGGTCTTGCCGACCGCGCCGAGCTGCACTGCGACAGCCATGCAAATCTGCTCCAATATCTCGAACCCGGCTCTGCGGATGCCGTGATGTTCAACTTCGGGTGGCTTCCCGGGGCAGACCACAGTGTCTTTTCCACCGCCGACAGCAGCATCCCGGCTCTGGAGGCCGCGCTGACCGCACTGCGTCCCGGCGGCGTCCTGAGTGCCATCCTGTACAGCGGGCGGGTCATCGGGACAGACGAAAAGCAGAGCATCCTCGGCTGGCTCCGGGCACTGCCGCTGACAGAATTCACCGTACTTGTGTGTGATTTTGCAAATTGGGCGGATACTGCGCCCCTGCCCTGCCTTGTTCTTAAAAAATGACAAAAAGTCTTGCATCCATGTGGATTTTCTGTTAAAATAAGCGTTGTATGTTTTTTATGCGTTTACAGGAGACATCCGATGTAAATCATTGATAAATCGTTTGCACATCATTCTTTGTCCGGCATCGCCCGGGCAATTCAGCAGGAGAAGCTATTTTATGACGAATCGTGAAGAAATCGAGCGTCGTCGGACATTCGCTATCATCAGCCACCCCGACGCCGGTAAAACGACCCTGACCGAAAAGCTGCTGCTCTACGGCGGAGCGATCAATCAGGCTGGCTCTGTCAAGGGCAAGCAGAGCGCGAAGCACGCGGTGTCCGACTGGATGGACATCGAGAAACAGCGTGGTATTTCTGTCACCTCTTCGGTGTTACAGTTTAACTATGCGGGCAAGTGCGTGAATATTCTGGATACTCCGGGACATCAGGACTTCTCGGAGGATACCTACCGTACCCTGATGGCAGCCGACTCTGCCGTCATGGTCATCGACGCAGCAAAGGGCGTTGAGGCGCAGACCATCAAGCTGTTCAAGGTCTGCACCCTGCGCCACATCCCCATTTTCACCTTCATCAACAAGATGGACCGCGAGGCCCGCGACCCGTTCGAGCTGATGGAGAACATTGAGGAGATCCTTGGCATCAAGACCTATCCCATGAACTGGCCCATCGGCTGCGGCAAGGAGTTCAAGGGCGTGTTCGACCGCAACACCCGCAAGGTGCTTGCATTCTCGAGCGATGGCCGCGCAAACGGCGTCAAGAAGGTCGCTGAGACCGAGGCCGAGCTGGGCGATCCCGCATTGGACGAGCTGCTGACCCCCTATCTGCATCAGCAGTTGGTGGACGAGATCGAGCTTCTGGACGGTGCAGCCGAGGAATTTGACCTCGACAAGGTGCTGCACGGCGAACTCAGCCCCGTGTTCTTTGGTTCGGCTCTGACGAACTTCGGCGTCGAGCCCTTCCTCGAGAACTTCCTCCGCCTGACCCCCACCCCGCTGGCTCGTGTGGACAGCCTGACGGGGGAAGCCGTCGACCCCTGCCGTGACGAGTTCTCGGCCTTCATCTTCAAGATCCAGGCCAACATGAACAAGGCGCACCGCGACCGTATCGCATTCATGCGCATCTGCTCCGGCAAGTTCGAGCGCGGCATGGAGGCCTTCCATGTGCAGGAGGGCAAGAACATCAAGCTTGCCACCGGCACGCAGCTGATGGCACAGGATCGCGCCATCGTTGACGAAGCCTATGCGGGCGACATCATCGGCCTGTTCGACCCGGGCATCTTCTCCATCGGCGACACCCTGTGCACCGGAAAAAAGAAGATCGAGTTTGCGGGCATCCCCACCTTCTCTCCCGAGCACTTTGCCCGCATCGAGCAGAAGGACACCATGAAGCGCAAGCAGTTCGTGAAGGGCATGGAGCAGATCGCACAGGAAGGTGCGATTCAGATCTTCCGCGAAGTCGGCGGCGGCATGGAGGAGGTCGTGGTCGGTGTTGTCGGCGTTCTGCAGCTGGAAGTGCTGGAGTACCGTCTGAACACCGAGTACAATGTTGAGATCCGGATGCAGCAGCTCCCCTTTGAGCAGCTGCGCTGGGTCAAGAACGACCCCGACACCTACAATCTGCGTGATCTCGACCTCACCAGCGACACCAAGGCCGTTGAGGACATGAAGGGCAACCGCCTGCTCCTGTTCACCTCGGATTGGGCGGTGCGCTGGGCAGAGACCCACAACGATGAATTAAAGCTGAGCGAGTTTGGCAATATTTAAATCAGAGCCGAACTCTCTGGCAGCAGGTTTTCCATTTTGTTAGAGAGAGCTGCGGTTCAGGCATTTCCTGCACCGCAGTTCTTTTCTATATAAAAAGCATCCAACAAAGAATCCTAAGAGGGTAAATTTATGAAAAACGAAACCATCAACATCGGCAAGAGCGGCCTGTCCGCCCCCTTCCTCGGCCTTGGCACCTGGGCCATCGGCGGCGGCAGCTGGTGGGGCGACAACGACGACGCACTATCCGTCAAGGCCATCGAAACGGCCGTCGAGCAGGGCATCGTCTGGGTCGACACCGCGCCCATCTACGGCCTGTACCACAGTGAGAAGGTCGTGGGTGAGGCACTCCGCCACATCGACCGGGACAAGGTCATCCTGTCCACCAAGTGCGGCCTCGAGTGGCGGCATGAGACTCCCGTCCTGCACAAGGTCGTGGACGGCGTTTCGGTCTACCGTGACCTGTCGGCGGAAAGCATCATCGAGGATGTCGAAGAGAGCCTCAAGCGTCTCGGCACGGACCACCTCGACGTTCTCTACACCCACTGGCAAAGCCCCGATTTCGACCTCTATCCGCTGGAAGAGACGGTCGAGGCCATGATGAAGCTGAAGGAGCAGGGCAAGATCCGCGCCATCGGTGCGTCCAATGTGACCTCCGACATCATCCGCGGCTACTGCAAGTACGGCCAGCTGGACGTCATTCAGGAAAAGTACAGCCTGCTGACCCGCCGCATCGAAAAGCAGCTTCTCCCCACCTGTAAGGAGCTGGGCGTGTCCATTCAGGCCTATTCTCCGCTGGAGCAGGGCTTGCTGACGGGCAAGGTCACGATGGACACCACCTATCCCGAGGGCAGCACCCGCAACTCCAACCCCAGCTTCCAGCCCAGCCGCCGGGCGCAGGCAATTGAAATGCTGAACGGCTGGCAGGACTTGACCGAGAAGTACCACTGCACCCTCGCCCAGCTCGTCATCGCGCTGACCGGAAAGATGATCCCCGGCCTGCACGTCCTCTGTGGCGCACGCACTCCCCAGCAGGTCATCGATAACGCCGGTGCACTGAACCTTAAACTCGATGGCGCAGACGCCGTCCGTATGAAGTGGGACGTCGATTCGATCTCCTGAGCTTTTTGGGGGTTAAAAAAGGAAAAGCCACACGAGACAGCAATCTCACAAACAACATCTAAAAAAGCCAGCGTTGCAATGTCGTTTTCAACTTGCAGCACTGGCCTTTTTTGTTACCTACGAGAGCAAAGCCCGCCCCATCACCGCAAATTTTCCATTCAGATAGAAATTCAGATGGCAATATTGAGAGGCATCTATCACAGCCATTGCTCGACTCGGCCTGGCATAATGTTTTTATGCCCGTATATAAAATCAATCAGTTCCTTTTTGTCAATAATATCCATCCCCGCCGTATTTCTGTATTCGCCATCAACTGTAAACAAGAAAACCTTATTTCCGCCAGCTGTTAATTCTTTATAGTTATTCCCATCAAGCGAAACATTTCCCGTCTTTACCTGTGAATACGCCTTATGACTTCCATCTTTTGCCACAGCAACGAATTCATATGTCTGGGTATTCAGCTTATTCGTGCTGGAATAAATCAGATAGCCTTTCTCCAGCTGTAAATACAAACTAACTACCTCTTCAACATCTTCTGGCTGAAGAAAATCCAGAATCTCTTCTTTCTTTACAGCACAATCCGGATAGAATTGAGTGCCAGTAATCGTATTATATAAGTGTTCCGAATATTTCAGTTGAATGTCACCTTTTATTCTCTGCAACGCTGAACTTGCCCGAAAACTATTCACGATCTTTCCGGGTATCATTTCGACAGTACCGACCTCATGAAATTCCACATCCACATAATTGATTACATCCTCATAAACATGAGCCGCGTCACAGTTGTATTTCCATGTACTCAAGACACGGCACAAGTAATAAATGCCATTATGACGCGTCCAGATCAGGTCATCAACCGCCATCTCCTTCAAGGCATGGATTGATACCACAAAACCACGGCTGGAATCATATTGTTCACGCCCTTTTTCCTCGCATTCTTCGATGGAAGTCGGAATATAGGGCTGATTATTTGAATCCCGCAGACACCATCCCACACCGAGAATATTGTTTTTCAGACAGAATTCAAATGCTTTGCCATCCTGACTTCCAGTCTTTATGGTAGCTCTCCATAAGTAGATGTCCTTATCCGTCATCTTGTTCTTCTCCTCTCTCCGTCAATACAATCGTACTCTGTCCTGATTTACGACAGGATTCTTCACATAATTTTATAATACGCTTTTTATAGACACCTGTAAACTCTCATCTGAACATTTTGAAATTCTTGACCGAATCAACATATGGGAATTTACGATTTTTCTTTTTGCTGCAAATTTGCTGTTGAATTTTACAGCAAATTCCGGTATACTGAGCTTAGAAGGGAGTTGAGCTTATGCCAAACATCAAGCCTATTTCGGATCTACGGAACTACACAGAGG
>CAVJGY010000052.1:0-8018 GCA_963648915.1 Acutalibacteraceae bacterium
CCTTATGGGTTTGTTGGAGGACGCACGAAACATTCAGCGCAAAGACCCTGCGGCCCGCAGTGTGCTGGAGGTCATCCTGTTGTACCCCGGTTTTCACATTCTGGTCTATCACCGCATTGCGCACTGGCTGTTTGAGCACAAGCACTTCTTCCTTGCGCGATGGGTCAGCCAGCACGGACGCCACCGCACCGGCATCGAGATCCATCCCGGCGCGAAAATCGGCAAGTGCCTGTTCATCGACCACGGCATGGGCATCGTCTTCGGTGAGACGACCGAGATCGGCGATAACTGCACCATCTATCACGGCGTGACCCTCGGCGGCACCGGCAAGGACACCGGCAAGCGTCACCCGACCCTCGGAAACAACGTCCTGATCGGTGCCGGCACCAAGGTGCTTGGCCCGGTCTACATCGGTGACAACGCTCGTATCGGCGCGGGCAGTGTCGTGCTCCGCAACCTGCCCGCCAACTGCACCGCCGTCGGCGTTCCCGCCGAAGTGGTGCGCATCAACAACAAGGCGGTCAACCCGGCGGACGACCTCGACCAGCAGGATCTCCCGGATGTGGTCGCACAGCGCATGACCGACCTTGACCGTCGCATCAGCGCGCTCGAAAACCACCAGCAGGGCGACATCCCGCCCACCGCAGAACAAATCGCCAAGCGCAAAAAATAACCCAAACCAAAAAACCAGGTGTGCTTCCGGAGATTTTCTCCAAAGGCACACCTGTTTTGTTTTCTATTATTCGCAGTTTCCGGCGCAGAGCTGCTTTACCTTTTGAGCTGCCGCCTGCACCAGCTGGGCGATGGGCTGTTCCGGCACACCGACCACATAGTTGTCGCAATGGTTGATGGGAACAAGGACACGCTTTGCGGTGCTCTGACAGACGGCCATCGCCATCTTGGGCGTGATTTCGCCCATCAGCGCGTCCGCAATGACGATACCGATCGGACCGACGATGACATCCGCCGTGCGGCAATTGACAACGACCGCATTTTCTCCGGTCGCGGCACGGCGTGCACCCGCCTTGAGCATCGAGGACGCCGCAAGGCTGTTCGTTCCGACGGCCAGCAGCTCCGCCTCCGGGCAGGCCGCTGCAATTGCCGCCACCAGCTGGCGACCCAAACCGCCGCCCTGTCCATCAATGACTAAAACTCTCATGCTGCGTTAAAAATCGATCTCTTCGAGGCGGAGCAGAGCGATGATATAAATTTTCAGTGCTTCCAGCAGTTTGTCGATGGGAGCTGCCTCATTTGCGCCGTGCATCGGGCCGCCGAACTCGGGCAGGACCATGTCGTTGTGCTCCGGGCCGAAGCTGACCGCATAGGGGAAATGGCGGGCGTAAGTGCCGCCGCCCATCGTGAACGGGGTCGCATTCTCGCCCGTGACCTCGTTGTAGGTCTCGATGCAGGCTTTGATGGCCGGGGTGTCGGCCTCGATATAGAACGGCTCTTCGGTGCTTGCGTCCACCAGCTCTGCGCCCGTGCCGATGGCCTCGCGAATGCTTGCCGCAATCTTCTCGCCGTTGGTACAGGTCGGGAAGCGGCTGTCCATGGTCTGGACCATCTTGCCGTCCTCCATATAGATACGGCCGCCGATGATGGTGAGCGGGCCGAACGGACCGTCTGCGCAGTCGATGCCCAGACCCTCGCCTGCCGTGGAGCTGTGCAGCTTCATGACAGATTCCAGATAGGCACGCTCTGCCTCATTGCAGAGGCCGTTGTCCAGCAGGTAGTTCATGACAAGGCCGATGGCGTTGACCGTGCCTGCGGGCATGGCGGCATGGCCGGACTTGCCCCAACCGCGGATACGGACGCCGTTTCCTTCCGGCTCGAGGGTGATGTTCGGGGCAATTTTCAGCTTTGCAATGTCGGTCTCGACCAGTGCACTGGCACGGTCAGGCACAGCATTGTTTGCAACGCCGCCGACAATTTCCTTAATCATGCCGTTGCAGACCGGGCTGACGAGCTTGCCGCGGAACTGGCCCTTCTCGCCGTTGCAGACCGGGAATTCTGCATCCGGAGTGAAGCAGAACACCGGGGCGGTGTAATGCTTGAGGTAGTAGTCGACGTCGCCCATGCCCGTCTCCTCGTTGTCGCCGATGAGGGCGCGGATGGGGTATTTCAGGGAAATGCCCTCCTCCTTGAGGAACTTCAGGGCGTACAGGGTCGCGACCATCGGGCCTTTGTCATCGGCCACGCCGCGTCCCAGCAGCCAGCCGTCCTGAATGCGCATCTTGAAGGGGTCATCCGACCAGCCGTTGCCCTCGGGCACGACGTCGACATGGCAGATGGTCGCCAGATATTTTTCCGAATCAGCACCAGCCAGCTCTGCGTAGCCCATATAGTTCTCGCAGTTGTGGGTCGCCAGACCCATTCCTGCGGCCAGTTCCAGCGTTTTGTCCAGTGCGGCGCGTGCGCCCGGGCCAAAGGGTGCGCCCTCTGCGGGTGCAGTTTCCACGCTGTTGATGGCAACAAGGGCTGCAATGTCCTTCAAGAGCTGGTCTTTGTTCGCCGCAATAAATGCGTCGATCTTCTGGTTCAATGCCTGATCCATGATTTCAATCGTCCTTTCTTCGTCTTATCAAAGACATATCGTTGTTCATTGTAGCATATTTCCGAGGGGAATTCCATTGTCATTTTGCACGACGACTCCGCCGGATCTTCAGCCGACTGCAAAGAACGTACTCAGTGCGCCCAGCAGACCTGCGCTTGCCAGACCCATGATGACGCCCGCCAGCAGCACGCCGCCCATGCAGGCGAAGAGCACATCCTTGAACTTCATATCGAGGATGGACGCCGCCAGCGTACCCGTCCATGCGCCCGTGCCGGGCAGCGGGATGCCAACGAAGAGGAGCAGTGCCAGTGGCAGACCACGACCCGCCTTTGCTTCCAGCGCACGGCCGCCCTTTTCGCCCTTGACGATGCAGAACTTGCAGAATTTGCCGATCAGCGGCTTGTCACAGCCCCAAATCAGGAACTTCCGGGCGAACAGGTAGATGAACGGCACGGGGATCATGTTGCCAACGACGCAGACCAGATAGGTCGGCAACACCGGAAGTCCCATTCCCAGACCGATGGGAATTGCGCCGCGCAGCTCGATGATGGGGACCATCGAAATGAAGAAAACGATCAAATAATTTTTGAGCATAGATGCACTCCTTATTATAATAGGTAGGGTTTACAGGTCGATCTGCAGCTCCACCGGGCAGTGGTCTGAGCCGAAAACTTCATTATGGATCTCTGCGGCCTTGATCTTATCCGCGATTCGCTTGGACACGAGGAAATAGTCGATGCGCCAGCCCGCATTCTTTTCCCGGGCATGGAAGCGGTAGCTCCACCAACTGTACTTGACCTCCTCCGGGTGAAGGACACGGAAGCTGTCGGCAAAACCGGCATCCAGAAGCTCTGTCATCTTGGCACGTTCCTGATCGGTAAAGCCCGCACTCATCCGGTTGGTCTTGGGGTTCTTGATGTCGATCTCCTTATGAGCAACATTCAGGTCACCGCAGAGGATGACCGGCTTTTTTGCGTCCAGAGCCAGCAGATAGGCGCGGAAGTCATCCTCCCAGTTCATCCGATAATCCAGCCGCTTCAGGCCGTCCTGACTGTTCGGGGTGTAGCAGTTGACAAGATAAAACTCCGGATATTCCAGCGTCAGCACCCGGCCCTCGTGGTCGTGCTGCTCGATGCCGATGCCCTGTGTGACGCTCAAGGGCTGCACCTTGCACCAGCAGGCCGTGCCGGAGTAGCCCTTCTTTTCGGCGGAGTATGTATACTCGGTGTAGCCCTCGGGCGCAAAGTCCGCCTGTCCCGGCTGCATCTTGGTCTCCTGCACCGAGAAGATATCCGCATCCAGTGCGGCGAAGCTTGCAGCGAAGTCATGCGTCAAGCAGGCACGCAGGCCGTTGACATTCCAGCTGATGAGTTTCATATCCTCGTTCCCTTCTTATTTTATGCCTTATATTTTGTTTTCCAGACGCCGCTTTGGAAGCGCGCGACAAAGCAAATGACACGGCAGACCCAGTCCACGACCATGGCGATCCAGACGCCGACTGCATCCATCCCCATCCGGACGCCAATGATGTAGCTGAATCCCAGACGCCAGACGGCCATACTGAGGATGGAGACGACCATCGTGAACTTGACATCGTTTGCGGCGCGGAGTGCATTCGGCAGGACGAAGGAGCTCGGCCAGAGCAGGATGCCGAAGCCCGCATGGATGCGCACCAGCAGAATCGCCAGCTCCATCGTTTCGCCCGACAGCTCATAAATTCCGACCAGCGGACGCAGGAAAACCAAAATCGCACCGTTGAAGATGCCCATTGCGATATACGCCCAGAGCACCAGCTTGCGGGTATAGTATACTGCCTGGTCGTTGTCGCCTGCACCGATGCAGCGGCCGACGACGGTGATCATCGCCAAGCTGATGGCCTGACCCGGGATGCAGCCCATGCCGTCGAGGTTGTTCGCGACGGCATTCGCGGCGATCTGTACCGTTCCAAAAGTAGAAATCATACTGACGACGAGAATGCGTCCGGCTTGGAACAGACTGTTCTCGAAGGCCGACGGGATACCGATGCCGAGGATGCGCTTTGCCATTTTGCCGTTCAGTTTGGTGGTCTTGGGGACGTCCAACATCTGCCCCTTCTGATAGCAGCGGCTCAAAATCAGAGCAGCCGCCACCACACGGGAGACGACGCTCGGCCATGCAACGCCGTCGACGCCCATTTTCAGGACGAAGATGCAGACTGCGTTGCCGACGATGTTGATGATGTTCATCAAGATACTAATTTGCATGGAAATTTTCGAGTTGCCCATACTGCGGTAGAGGGCCGCACCCGCATTATACAGTGCAAGGAAGGGGTAGCTCAGGGCTGTAATTTTCAGATACAGCACACCTGCGTCCAGAACGTCCGCATCGATGCTGCCATAGCAGAGACGAATCATCGGCCGTGCCAGCACGAAGCAGAACAGGCCGACTGCCGCACCCAGCAGGGCACTGAGCAGAATGAGCTGACCTGAGCTGTTGTTCGCGTGCTCCCGCTCCTGTGCACCCAAATATTGGCTGACGACCACCGCGCCGCCCGTTGCCAGAGCCGCAAACAGCACGATGATGAGATTGTTTATCATATCAACCAAGCTGACGCCCGAGATGGCCGCCTCGCCGCAGCGTGAGACCATCATGGTATCGGCCATACCGACCGTGACCGCCAGCAATTGCTCGACCAGAAGCGGGCCTGTCAACTTGAGCAGCTCCTTCTGGGTGAACAGCGGTTTTCGTCCCCCGAACAGGGGTGATTTTTGTGTTTGGATGCTTTCCGTACTCATCCACACTCTCCTTTCCAATTTTCCGGGATCTTCCCCATCGCTTCTTTCTTTTTCCGAAAAAGCGTGATTTCTCAATATAGGACAATCAGTATCATCTTAGCACAGCCTTCCTTTCTTGTAAAGGTGAAGTGTTTGGTTCTTTCCATTTTTCTGACCTTCCCCGCTCGGCCGCACCGCCCACCTCTGAGCTTTTGGCACTTTGGCGAAGAAAAAGCCGCTAAATTTGTGCGTTCCGCCAAAAGTGCAGTTTTATCGCCATTTTGAAGAGAAATTTTCAAAAAAGGCTTGTATTTTTGGAGCAAACGTGATAGTCTTGTATCCAACAAGAGTAGACCCTTGGATACATTCCAGTTTTGCTGGTCGTCTCTTGGTTTTCTTTCTTCATTATCTTGCTATTTTCTTCATTTACCTTCTTATCATTTACCCTGCTGTTCCCCCGTGGGAACAAGAAAGGCGATGACCCATCCTGCACCGGGTCACCGCCTTTTCTTGTTGTCTTTTTTCAGTAGGTCCGCTTCTCGAACGCCTGCCGGACGTCTCCCGAGAAGTAGAGCGTTCCCAGCGCACAGACCGGGCCGTCACCGCCCAATTCCAGCGCACGGGCAACGCCTGCATCGATGCTGGGCGCGGACTCCGCTGCAAAGCCTGCCGCGCAGATCTGCTCCGCCAGCGTTTCGGCGGGCATTGCGCGGGGCGTATGTGCCGCCACCGTCACGAACTGCTTCGCCAGCGGCTCAAGCAGAGCCAGCATCTCGGACACATCCTTGTCCGCCATGATGCTGACGAGGAACACGAACTTCTCCCCGGGGAAGCGGTCGCGCAGACTTTGCACGGTCGCCCGCATTCCGTGGGCGTTGTGGCTGCCATCCAGCAGGAAGGCGGGCGAATGCCGCAGCAGCTCGAACCGACCCGGCCAGCTGACCGTTTCCAGACCTTTCCGAATCGCTTCCTCCGGGATGTTCCATCCCTTTTCCCGCAGAACACGGAGGGTCGTGATGGCGACCGCTGCATTTTTCGGCTGATAGCTGCCGATGAGGGGAAGCTGTACTCCGTCCAGACCGTCGAAATCGAACGTCACTTCATCGAGATTTCCACCGTCATACCGCAGCTTGTTGAAATCCACGACAGTCAGCGGTGCGTGCAGTTCGGCGGCTTTCTTTGCAATGACCGCATCGGCCTCGGGCACGCCGCCATAGCTGACGACCGGGCTGTTCTCCTTGATGATGCCCGCCTTGGCCGAGGCGATATCCGCAATGGTCGGGCCAAGCTCCTTTACATGGTCCATCCCCAGTGCGGTGATGACCGCGCACTCCGGCGGGTCGATGACATTGGTCGAGTCCAGCGTACCGCCCAGACCCACCTCCAGAACCACGATGTCACACTGCTTTTCGGCAAAATAGAGCATTCCCAGCGCGGTGATGATCTCGAACTCGGTCGGCACGTCGGTCATGGCGTCGGCTGCAGGCTTGATCTTCTCCACCAGCCGCACCAGCTCTTGGTCGCCGATCTGCTCCCCGTCCACTTGGATACGTTCGTTGAACCGATTGATGAAGGGCGAGGTGTACAGACCCACCCGATAGCCTGCCGCCCGCAGGCAGGACGCCAGCATCGCCGCCGTGCTGCCCTTGCCGTTCGTTCCGGCCACATGGATGAATTTCAGCCGCTTATGCGGGTCACCCAGTGCCGCCAGCAGGGTACGGGTGCGGGTCAGGCCGGGCTTGTGTCCCGCCCACTGCACCGCATGGATGTATTCCATCGCAGATTCGTAGTTCATAGATTTTAACCTCAATTTTTCTCTACCATTTTCATGAGAGCCTTATTTTCCAGCAGGATACGGATGAGAACCGTATTCACCGCGCTCAGCACCAGAGCGTTCGGGATGCGGGCAAAGAGCACGCTCCACGCAAAGCCGTAGAAAATGCGGAGTGCCAGCGAGTTGATGACCATCGAGCCGACAAAGTGCGCCAGCAGAACACTGATCTGCAGCCGCAGGCCAAGGCGCAGGTTCGCCAGCTGCTTCCATGCCAGACCCGCCACCAGACCGATCGAGCCAGCACCCAGCGTGATGAGCGGGTTGATGGCATAACCGGACAGGATGCCGCCGATCATATCGGCCAGCGCACCGACCACGAAGCCCGCTCCCGGCCCAAAGAAGATGGCCGCCAGCAGAACGGGCAGACTGCCGAGATTGAACCGGACGAATCCGGTCGAGATGCTCAGCACCCGGCTGAACACGATGCTCATCGCAATGAGCAGAGCCATCAGGGTCAGCGTGCGGACGGAATTTTTCGAGTTTTTCATATCAATTGTCCTCCAAAAGGATAACCCACGGGAGGGCAAAACAAAAATGCCCTCCCTGTGTGACAAACCGCACAAAGGAGGGCGTGAATCCAACAAGCTTCACTTCCAGCCAAGACCGCAGACGGTCTCGCCTGCACCCAAGTCCATGCAGCAGCGGGATGCAGACCACGCACCGCGGCTTTGCTTTCCTTCGTCCGCAGCACAACTCCCCGTTGATGCGGCACTTAACGCGCGTGGTCTTACTCTGTTGATGCTTTCATTATATGCTTTTTTTCGACCGCTTTCAATCGCAGGTTTGAACAGCTTTGACAAAAAGTTTCTATACTTTTTATAGAAGTTGACATGAAACCTCTCCGTCATCCCTTCGGGATGCCACCTCTCCTAATAGG
>CAVJGY010000053.1:0-8012 GCA_963648915.1 Acutalibacteraceae bacterium
ACAGTTAGTCCTGTTTTCATCTTTAGACCAAGCTCTGGCAAAGTATCTTTCCATCGATTTATTTTTTTCAACACAGTCGATTCCCGTTCACTCGTCACAAGGTACACATAATGTTCTGTTCCATGTATTACAACGTCATAGGGCGCATCATACTCAGTTTGATTCCCGAAATCTGAATTACTTTTAGTTGTTGTCATTCGTATTTTTTCCGGTTTTTTTTCCGTCTTTTTTGCCTTGAAAATCATGGTTTCTTGAAGCACACTTTCAATTTCAAAAACCTTATCACGACTTTCAAACAAATGAATCCGTTCTAGAACCATTTCGTCAAAAAATCTCTCTCGAAATTTACTAAAATAGGCTCCTGATGTCCAAGAGCGAGGAACAACATATACCATCTCCCCATTTTCTTTCAAGTTGAACTCACTCATTGCAGCAAACAGAAAATAAAGATTTGGTGCTCCGTAACACACGTTTTTCATAGCTACGGCTTCTGGAGCATCTTTTGACAGTTTTATATATGGTGGATTTGCAACTATAAAGTCATAGGATTTTGGATTCAATTCCGCACTAAATGTTCCATTATAATTATCCAATTGACTCAAAATATAATTTTCCTGTCTTATTTCATATACAATCCGCTTCAACGAATGTTTTTTTATCCATTCCAAATTTGATTGTAGTAGTTCAATAATGTCCAAATTATTCTCATAGCACACGATTTCTATTGTTTCAATATGAGAAATCTCATTCAATCTGTCTATAATCGCCGCTGTAAGTATCCCAGACCCCGCACCTGGGTCAAGAATCGAAATACACTTTTTATCTTCTGATATTTCAAACATTCCTGCCATAAAAACAGCTGTCTGTTCACTTGTAAAAAACTGTCCAAACTTTTTCCGCTGCGATTTCGGCCTTTTTTCCACATATTCTTTTGTCGCACTTGCAACAAAATCAACTGCTCTCATAAGACTTTTTTCTCCATATCTATAACCAAGCAACCTCATTCATCCGGCTGGTTGAGGTTCAGTTCCAGCCATTGCTGACGGCTGATGAGGACAGCGCGGGGTTTTGCGCCCTCATACGGGCCGATGATGCCCTTTTCTTCCATCTCGTCCATGATGCGGGCGGCGCGGGCATAGCCCAGCTTGCACCGCCGCTGTAAAAGACTGGTGGACGCCTGACCTGCATCAATGACGACCTCGACCGCCTGCTTGAACATCGGGTCACTGCCCGAATCCTCGTCAGCATCCGAGCTTCCGCCGCCCTTCTTGCTGTCCTGAATGGCGTGCTTCTCCATCGCCTCGATCATGGCCTCGTCGTACTGGACGGTCGCGCTCTTCTTGATGAAGTCCAGCACCCGGCTGATCTCCTCATCCCGGACGAACGTACCCTGGATTCGGATGGGCTTGGGTGCACCGACGGGCATGAAGAGCATGTCGCCCATACCCAGCAGCTTTTCCGCGCCCGCACCGTCCAGAATGGTACGGCTGTCGACCTGACTGGACACGGCAAACGCGATTCGGCTGGGGATGTTGGCCTTGATCAGACCCGTGATGACGTCAACGCTGGGCCGCTGAGTCGCAACGATGAGGTGCATACCAGCGGCGCGGGCCTTCTGCGCGATACGGCAGATGGAATCCTCGACGTCCTTGCCGACGACCATCATCAGATCGGCCAGCTCGTCGATGATGATGGCGATATAGGGCATTTTTTCCAGCGTCGGGTCGGTGGCGGCCAGCTTGTTGAACGACTTGATGTCGCGGACGTTGTTCTCCGCGAAGAGATGATACCGCCGCTCCATCTCCTGCACGGCCGAGCCCAGTGCACCCGCCGCCTTGCGCGGTTCGGTGATGACGGGCATCAGCAGATGGGGGATGCCGTTGTACTCGGCCAGCTCGACGACCTTCGGGTCGATAAGCATCAGCTTGACATCCTCGGGGCTGGAACGGAAGAGCAGGCTCATGATGATGCTGTTGACGCAGACCGATTTACCGCTGCCCGTACTGCCCGCAATGAGCAGATGGGGCATCTTGCAGAGGTCGGCGACCTGCGCCACACCTGCGATATCCTTGCCCAGTGCGATTCCCATGGGCGAGGTCATCCGCAGGAAACTCTGACTCTCAAAGACACTGCGGATATAGACAGGGGTCTTTTTGTGGTTCGGCACTTCGATGCCAACGGCAGGCTTGCCCGGGATGGGGGCTTCCATGCGGACATCGGCGACGGCCAGATTCAACGCGATATCGTCCGCCAGCGAGGTGATGCGGCTGATCTTCACGCCTGCCATCGGCTGGACCTCGTACCGGGTGACGGACGGGCCGCGGGAAATGTCCAGAACACGGGTACGGACGCCAAAGCTTTCGAGGGTATCGACCAGCTTTTGGGCGTTGGCCTTCAATTCATCCTGCGCACCGACGTCGTTTTCCTCGGGTGCCTGCTCAAACAGTTCGATGGACGGATACTGATATTGGTACACGTCCACGGGCTCGGCTTCCTCCGCCGGGGCTGTCGCGGCCTCCTGTTCGGAGACGGCGGGCTTCTCCATCGCCGCCGCAACAAGGCTGTTCAGGTCTTTTTCCTCCGCAGGCTCGGCGGTGATGCTGATCCAGCCATCCTCGTCCGGCTCTGTCCGCATGGCGACGGCATTTTCCGCGCTCACCCGGTGGGGTGGTTCGGGCATCTCCGGGCTGACCGGAGTAATGGGGTGATACTGTTCCTCCGGCACATCCAGCGGCGTCTCCTCCGGCTCTTGCGGGGGATTCGACATCGTGGCGAAGTTCAGGCTCGGCTCTTGGACGGGCGCGGGTGCTTCGGGTTCGGGGTCAGGCTGACGGAAGAAATCCTCCGCCGCCGTCTCGACCGCATCCGGCACGATGGGCTTCACGATAGCGCGGGGCGCAGACTTCTGCAGCGGGTCAACGCCGAACGTCCCGCCCGGGCCGAGGATGATCGGTTCGATTGGTTCACTGCCGCCGTTCTTGACCTGCGAATACTCCGGGCCAAGCGCGATATCAAAGGAGGCTCTGGGCTGAGAGCGGTGTACCTGCACCGGCTCAAAGGCGGGTGCTTCCGGCTGCGGTTCGGGCACGACGGGTGGCTGAACGTCCAGCTGAGACTCCGCTGCCTCTGCCGCCTCGAATTCCTTCGTCACCTGATGTCCCCAGCGGAGAACGCCGCTCATCCAGTTGGGAAGCTCAACATGGAACGGCGGGGCGATCTCGCCCTCGTCGTATTCCTCGTCCGGATATTCGCCGTCCTCATATTCGGCAGAGTCGTCGTATTCCTCCTCTGCCTCCTGCTCGGCCTGCTTTGCCGCAATGCGTTCGGCACGGCGGGCGGCGTTCTGCTCATAGACGGCCACGCCCTTTTCGTGGACACCGCCGCCGAGGTCACAGAGCCACTGCCACAGTTCGGCGGGCGTGACGTCAAAGATGTACAGGCTGATGCAGACCGCCAGCACGACCATGATGAGGTTTGCTGCTGGCCTTCCACAGAGCAGCAGAAGGTTTCCGCCCAAGACTGCACCCAGTGCGCCGCCGCCCAGAACGGCTTCTACACCGTTCTGATAGCAGGCGGACACCATCCGTGCCGCCGGGATGTCGGTCGGGACGTCCGAAAATACGATGACCGTGCCGCTGGCAAAGAGCAGTCCCAGCACCAGCTTTAAAATGTGCGGCAGAAGGTCCTCGCCGCGGGTGTACAGCACGGCCAGATAACAGACCGCCGCGCCCAGCACCAGACTGCCGATGCCGAACACGCCGAACAGGACATCGTGGAGTGCGCTCCACACCGACGCACCCGGCACAAAGGCCAGCACCATGAGCAGAAGTCCCGCAAACAGTGTTCCCAAGCCTGCGGGCATCCGCTCCTGTGCCCGGCTTTTTCGGCGGGTGGTTTTGCGTTTTGCTGTTGTTTTTCGTTTTTTTGTTGCCATTTTCCCTAAAACCCTGTTTCTTTCTCTAGGCATAATATTTGATTCTTTTATTGTACCACGGGAAAAGTCAAATGGCAAACAATAGCAGTTATTTTTCAATCTCTCCGTAGAGCCATTCCAGCGCGTCGGAGACGCCGCCCAGCTGGTCGATGAGTTTTTCTTTCACGGCACGGCGACCGTCGAGGACCGTTCCCACATCCATCACAAGCTCCCCCGTGCGGAGCATCAGCTCCGTATAGCGGTCTTTTGAGATGCCGCTGTGGTCGGCCACAAAGCCTGTGATCCGCTCCTGCATCTGCTCAAACCAGCGCATGGTCTGCGGAACGCCTAAAATCATCCCGGAATGCCGCACCGGGTGGATGGTCATGGTCGCCGTCGGGACGATAAAGCTCCGCTTTGCACTGACGGCCAGCGGGATACCGATAGAATGTCCCCCGCCCAGAACCAGCGTCGCGCTGGGCTTGGACACGCTGGCAATCAGCTCGGCCAGTGCCAGCCCCGCTTCCACATCTCCGCCTACCGTATTTAATAGAACAAGCAGACCCTCGATGGCCGGGTCCTCCTGCACGGCCACCAACTGGGGAATGACATGCTCATATTTTGTCGTTTTCTGTCCCTGCGGGGCTTCCACATGCCCCTCAACCTGACCGATGACGGTCAGACAGTGGATGGCGTGACGTCCTCGGGTGCGGTAAACGCTTCCCAAGTCCTCGATTTGTTCCTTCTCGAGCCGCTGCTGCTCGACCTGTGTATCCTCCGACGAATTTTTTTGCTTTTCCGACATCGTTCTTCCCTCTTTCCTATTTATAATAACAGCGTTCCCGGAAGGGCGGGCGGTTATGCAATGGCAAAGATTCTTTTCTCTGGGAAAAAATTTTGCTCTAGGTATTTGACATTCTCATACGATGCGGTATACTTTATATTAACGAAAAGATTGACAAATATCTATCATTATTGTACTGTTTTCATGGAATCTGCCGATTTGTCCGCTGGACAATGAGGGAATCGGCACCTTTTTTTCGCAGAAAGGAGAACCCAAACATGAATACTCCCGGCAAAGCATCTCTTCCGGTCATCAAGCGGCTGCCGAAATACTACCGCTACCTTCGCACCCTGAAAAACGACGGCATCACCAGCATCTCGTCCCGCGAGCTTGCGGCACAGATGGGCACGACCGCCTCTCAGGTGCGGCAGGACTTCAACTGCATCGGCGACGTGAACGGCAGACAGGGCATCGGCTACTCGGTCGAGAACCTGCTCTCCATCCTTGAGACCCTGCTCTTCGGCAACGGCGACCGTCTGCCGACCATTCTCATCGGCTGTGGTCGTCTGGGCAAGGCGGTCAGCCGCTTCATCACCACCGACACCAACGGCTACAAGCTCATTGCGGCCTTCGACAACGCTCCCGACGAGGTCGGCAAGGAGATCAACGGCATCCAAATTTTACACATCGACCAGCTCGAGGAGTTCTGCGCAGAGCATCACCCCGAGGTGGCTGTTCTCTGTGTGCCCCGCAGCGGTGCGGAGGAGATCAGCGGCCGTCTGGTGAGCTTTGGCATCAAGGGCTACTGGAACTTCTCCCACTATGACCTCTCTGTGCCCTACCCCGAGGTCGTGGTCGAGAACGTCCATCTGGGCGACAGCTTGATGAGCCTTGGATATCGGCTGAGAAATCAGGACTGAGCCTGAAAAAATCAAAACGAACAAAAGCGGATGAGGTGGAAGCACGTCTTTCACCTCATCCGCTCTGTAATGAGGAGTTATTTTAGATTATGGCAAAGCTTTATTTCCGTTACGGCGCAATGAACAGCGGCAAGAGCACCGCCCTGATGCAGGTAGCACACAACTATGAGGAGCAGGGGATGCGGGTGCTCATCCTGAAGCCGCAGGTCGACACAAAGGGCGGCGGCGAGCTCGTCAGCCGTCTGGGTGTCCGCCGCAGAGCTGACCTGCTCATCCCGCCGGAGATGGATGTGTTCGAGGCCGTCCGTGCCGCCAGCGGTGAAGGTCAGCCGTTGGCCTGCGTCCTCTGCGACGAGAGCCAGTTCTTCACGCCGGAGCAGGCCGAGCAGCTGTTCATGGTGACGGTCGACCTGAACATCCCGGTCATCTGCTACGGTCTGCGCTCCGATTTCTCGCTGCGGGGCTTCCCCGGTTCGACCCGTCTGCTGGAGCTGGCGCACACCATCGAGGAGATGAAGACCATCTGCTCCTGCGGTCGGAAGGCCATCTGCAACTGCCGCAAGGTGAACGGTGAGTTCGTCTTTGAGGGCGAGCAGGTCGCCATCGACCTCGAAAACGACGTCCAGTACGCCAGTATGTGCCCGCAGTGCTACTTCCGCGCCCGGCGGGAGTTCTATGCCAAGCATAAGAGCCTGTCATCGAAATAATTTTTCATCGCCGCCCTTTCGGGGGCGGTTTTTTTGCGGTTTTGGAGCGTTATTGATATATCAATAACGCCCTCTTTTTGCCATTTCGAGCGTTTTTTGCTCTATTGATATATCAGTTTACAATTCAAAGTTTCTGCCATCGCATATTTTATTGTATACAACGCACCTGCAATCTTTTCTATTTTAGTAACCATTTTGTTACAAAATGGGGCGTTCGCTCTGTGTTCCGGCCAGATTTTCTATGCAAAGTGTTGAAGTATACAAGTTGCACAGTTTTTTGTCTCAAGTTTATTCATTATGGCAATGACGTCAAAACATTCCGAATCAGCATGACAAAATTTGTACGTTTTCTGTCTGCTTGTCTACAATTTGCATCTTTCTTTTTCTCCGTCATTTTGCTATCATAATTGTATACAACGAGTCCTCTGCAGAAGGGCCGTTCACACGATGTTTTCTATATTAGGAGGAGAACAAAAATGAGCAAGGCAATTTCTCGTCGCAACTTCCTGAAGGCTACTGGCGTCGTCGGCGCAGCTGGCCTGCTGGCAGCTTGCGGCGGCAGCAATGGTGCAGCTTCCAGCTCCACCGCAGCTTCTGAGGCTGCATCTGTCGCAGGTCCGTCCACCGATCCCGTCACCCTGACCATGAGCTGGTGGGGCGGCGAGTCTCGCCACAACGCTTATCAGGACGCCATCAAGGAGTTCTCTGCTGAGCACACCAACATCACCGTCAACCCGACCTTCGCTGCATGGTCCGGCTGGGAGGACACCATGTCCACCAAGTTCGCTGGCGGCGTCGCCGAGGATGTCTGCCAGATCAACTGGAACTGGCTGTACAACTACTCCGCAAATGGCCAGACCTTCCTGGATCTGAACAGCGTTTCTGATTATCTGGATCTGACCCAGTGGGATGACAGCAAGCTGGCAGCCTGCAACGTTGCAAACGCTCAGCAGTGCGTTCCTACCGCTATGACCGGCCGTATCTTCTTCTGGAACATGACCACCTTCAACAAGGCTGGCATCACCGAAGTTCCCCAGACTCTGGACGATCTGATGAACGCAGGCAAGACCTTCCAGGAGAAGCTGGGCGATGATTACTATCCCCTGCACCTGGGCGCATACGACCGTATGATCCTGATGGTCTTCTACCTCGAGTCCAAGTACGGCAAGGAGTGGGCAGATCCCGCTACCTCCACCCTGAACTACTCCTCTGACGAGATCGCAGAGGGCATCGACTTCATCAAGAGCCTGGTCGACGGCCACGTCATCATGAGCCTGCCCACCTACTACGGCTCCAACGGCGACAACGCTGCTCACCAGTCCAACGAGTGGATCACCGGTAAGATGGCTGGTATCTTCGAGTGGGATTCCTCTGCTTCCAAGTATCAGGACGCTCTGGACGACGAGAACAAGGCTGGCTTCACCGTCGGCGACGAGATCAAGTTCGGCGATTACAACGGCGGCTTCTCCAAGGTCTCTTCCGGTCTGGCTATCACCAAGACCTGCAAGAACCCTGCTGAGGCAGCAATGCTGATCAACTTCCTGATGAATGAGGAGAAGGGTGCTGCGATCATGGGCTCTGAGCTGGGCATCCCTGCTTCCAAGTCCGGTCTGGCTGCTGCTCAGGCTGCTGGTGCTGTCAAGGAGCTGGTCGCTGAGGCAAACGGCAAGGTCATGGCCTTCGTTTCC
>CAVJGY010000054.1:0-7179 GCA_963648915.1 Acutalibacteraceae bacterium
CGGTAGCCCTCCGGCGTATACGAGCCAACCATCATGAAGTGGAGGTTCAGGTGGCCGTACTTTTCCTCAAACTTTTCCAGTGCCTCGGGCGGCATGGCGGCAAAGGCCGCATGGGGCATATCAATGAGGTGGCGGTCCTGATCTTCGCCGTCCAGACAGGTCAGGCCTGCACTGTTCATCAGGGTGTAGCGGCTGTGAAGATACTCGTACTCACAGTATGCGTAGCAGGCGTCCCGGAAATCGAACTGCAAGGGATAATTGTAGTCCTCGCAGAAATCCACCAGTGCGTACATTTCCTCGTTCGTCAGCGGATGCTCGGCGACGATGCTGCCGTTTTTGTCCACCACACATGCACCGTTGCAGGTGATGGCGTAGTCATACCGGATACCGCCCAGTTGACCCTTTTCCCGGATGGACGGATAGGCGCGGCCCGTGCTCAGGACGAATTTTCCGCCTGCGGCCTGCATTTTCTTGACTTCCTTCACGACCTCTGGGCGGGGATGCTGCTCGCCGAACGGCACAAGGGTGTTATCGTAATCGCTTGCCAGAATTTTGTATTTCATGCTGTCTCCTGCTCCCTCAAAAATCTATTTGAAACGAGTATATCACAAAAAGCCGCCCCGGACAATTCCGGAACGGCTTTCGAGAAAATTCACTGCTTCAATTATGCGACGAAGGCCACGACCAGCTGCATTCCAACGCCCACAGCTGCACCTGCCGCCCAGACCAGACCCGTGATGAAAAGGTTCTGCTTCCAAGACGGATTCGCACGCCAGAGGACGGCCAGACCCACGCCTGCGCCCGTGCAGAGACCTGCAACGAGGCTTGAGAAGCGGAGCGCACCCTCGATGTAGAGCTGAGTCATGAGGACGCTTGCCGCGCAGTTGGGGATGAGTCCGACCAGAGCCGCGACAACGGGCTGGAAGAAGCCCATCCGACCCAGCATGTCGGCAAAGACATCCTCGCCGACGCCCTCGACGATGAGGCCGAACACCAGACTGAACGCGAAGATGAACACAAAAATCTCCAGCGTGTGGCGGAGAGCGGCCATCCAGATGGGCTTCGGTTTGCCCTCTTCGTCGTCGTGCTCCTCGTGGCAGTCGATCTCATCCGCGCTTCCGGTGTAGCCGCCGCGCAGAGACTTCGGCAGGACACCGCGCAGAACGAAATCCAGCACCAGACCCACCACAATGGCATAGAGGACTTTAATGACCATCAGCAGAACCAGCTTATCCCAGTAAGCTGGCATCGAGACGAGCAGAGGAACAGCCTCGTCGCTGGTGGCAAGGAACACGGCCATCAGCGTTCCAAGGCTGATGACACGGGAAGCGTAAAAGTTCGATGCAATGGCCGAAAATCCGCACTGCGGCACACAGCCCAGCAACGCGCCCGGGATCGAGCCCCAGCGTCCGCCGCCCGCCAGCAGTGCTTCAATGCGCTCGCCGTGGCGGTGCTCGACATATTCGATAAACAGATAAGCCAAAAACAGGAAGGGCAGCATCTTCGCGGTATCCACCAGCGACTCGCCCAGTACGTCCAAAAACAGTTCCATAAGGTTCTCCTCAGAAAGCGGGGTGCTTCATTTGTCTAAATTGCAATCAATTTGCATTTTCGTGCGGAGTAGAGTATACACGTTTTATGCCCCAATTGCAAGAGGAAAATGCAAATTAGTTGCAAATTTATTGTTTTGGACGTCAAACCATCAAAAAAGACCCGCCGAAGCGGGTCTTGGGACACGATATAAAACGGTTTACCCCTTCATCGGGACAAAGCCGACGAGGTCCTTGACGACCTCGCCGCCGATGATAAGGCCGACGGTCGAGGGGACGAAGGCGTTCGAGCCGGGGACGGAGCGGCGGATGGTGCACTTGCGCTGGGTACCCGGAGGGCAGATGCAGTGGTACTTGCAGCTGATAGAATCGTCCTCAATAGGGGTCATCGCAGGCTCTTTCGAGTAGACGACCTTCAGGTGCTTGATCTTCCGCTTGCGGCACTCGGTGCGCATGACCTTCGCCAGCGGGCAGACCGAGGTCTTATAGATATCGGTGACCTCGAAGCGGGTCGGGTCCATCTTGTTGCCCGCACCCATCGCGCAGATGATGGGGACATTGGCTTCCTTCGCCTTCATGACAAGGGCAATTTTGCCCGTCACGGTGTCGATGGCGTCCACCACATAGTCGAACTGGGTGAAGTCGAACTGGTCCTGCGTCTCGGGGGTGAAGAAGGTCTTATAGGTCGTGACCTTGATGTTGGGGTCGATCTCGTGGACGCGCTGCTCGGCCACATCGACCTTATACTGACCGACCGTTTTCCGTGTCGCGATAATCTGACGGTTCAGGTTCGTCAGGCAGATCTTATCATCGTCGATGAGGTCGAGTGCGCCGACACCGCTGCGTGCCAGAGCCTCGACCGTATAGCCGCCCACGCCGCCGATGCCAAAAACGGCCACGCGGGAATTGTGTAATTTTTCCATTGCTTCCGCGCCCACCAAAAGCTGGGTGCGGGAATATTGATCCTGCATTTTTGTCTCCTTACTTTTCCACTCTCGTAATCGTTCCGCCGCCCAGAACAATGTCGCCCTGATAGAGCACCACAGCCTGTCCGGGCGTAGGTGCGCGCTGAGGCTCGTCAAATTCCAGCCGGAAGCAGCCTTCTCCCGCCGGGTAGACGGTCGCGGCCTGCTCCACCTGATGATACCGGGTTCGGGCGGTCACCCGAAGCGGCTCAGTCAGCTCCGGGATAGCGATCCAGTTCACTTCGTCGGCATAGATGATGCGGTCAAACAGACCGTCCTCCGGGCCGACTGTCACGGTGTTGGCCTGCATATCCTTCGCGCAGACATAGACGGGCGCGCCCATCGCAAGACCAAGGCCCTTCCGCTGGCCGATGGTATACCGGACTGCGCCGTGGTGCCGGCCGACCTTCTTCCCCGTTTCGTCGAGGAAATCGCCCTCCGGGTAATGCTTTCCGGTAAAGTCCTCCATGAAGCGGGCATAGTCGCCGTCCGGCACGAAGCAGATATCCTGACTGTCGTGCTTGCGGGCGTTGACGAACTTCTGCTTTTCGGCAATCTCGCGCACCTCGGTCTTGTGGAGTGCGCCCAGCGGAAACCGAACGTGCGCCAGCTGTTCCTGCGTCAGATTGTACAGCACATAACTCTGGTCTTTTCCCTCGTCCAGACCCTTTTTCAGAAGCCAGCGTCCCGTCGTTTCGTCCTGCTCCACACGGGCATAATGTCCGGTGACGACATACTGAATTCCGTGTTCCTGCGCCCATTTCAGCAGGTGGTCGAACTTCATATATTTGTTGCAGTCGATGCAGGGATTGGGTGTTCCGCCCGCCTCATAGACCCGCACGAATTTGTCGATGATTTTCTCCCGGAAATCCACCGTGAAGTCCAACACCTCATACGGGATGTCCATCGCGAAGGCCACCTCTGCGGCATCCTCGATGTCCTTTTCGGAACAGCAGGTGTGAAATCCTGACTGTCCCATCGTTTCGTTCCGGGTCAGGCGCATGGTGATGCCCGTGCAGTCGTAGCCTGCATCCTGCATCAGCCACGCCGCGACCGAGCTGTCGACGCCGCCGCTCATGGCGATCAGAGCCTTGGGGTTCTGTGTATCTGTCATCATAGTCCTCTGTCCGCTCCTGCTTCTGGGGAGGAGCATTTTCCCACTTCACAAGTAGTTATATACTACCGCATGTTTTTTCTCTTGTCAAGACGCAGAAAATCGCTTTGCAGCGTCCAACAGCGGTTCTTTTTTGTTGGGGAGCTGTTCGGTGACGACCGCTTCCAGCAATGCGTCCAAGATCCACTTCATCCCCCGCCCGGGCTGAACGCCCAGCGCGATGAGGTCGCGGCCATTCACGACTAAATCTGCCACCCGACAGCAGGCGTGCTCTGCGGCCAGTCGTTCGGCCTCCGTCCAGAGCGTTTCCAGAGCTCCCGCCTGCTCCGGCCGTTCTGCCCTGCAAAGCAAAATCAGCCGATGGAGCATGTCGGGCGAAAGCTTCCCCAGCAGACGCTTTGCCTGCAAGCGGAGGTTTTCGCCGTCCGGCGTCAGGTTCATCTCCCGCACAAGAAGCGTCGTCTCGTCGATTTTTGCATTGGAGCAGCGGAGACGTTTCAGTGCTTTTCGTGCTCCGGCTTCCCCCAGCGGGGCAAGCAGAGCCGCCAGCCGAATCGTCAGGTTCTCCATCCCGGACGGCAGCGCGTCAATGATCTGCTTTGCGTGTTCAAAGCGTTCCGGCTGTCCCAGCGGGTCAAGTTCCGGCAGGACGACCGCAAAAACTGCCGCCTCCATCCAGCTTCCGGGCTTGGGTGCGGCCAGCAGACGGCTCAGTTCGTCCTCGACGCGCTCCATCGAGACACAATCCAGATGCCCGCAAAGCTCCCTTGCGGCCTCTCCGGTGGCCGGGTCGATTTCAAACCCGAACCGCGCCGCGAACCGATAGAGCCGCAAAATGCGGAGGGCGTCCTCCTCGAACCGCTGCTTCGGCACACCGACCGCCCGGACGATACCGCGTTTCAGGTCGTCCCGACCGCCGAAGGGGTCGATAAGACCTTCTTCGTCGTTGCAGGCCATCGCATTGATGGTGAAATCCCGCCGCGCCAAGTCCTCCCGGACATCCGGCACAAAGGCCACTTTGTCCGGATGCCGCCCGTCGCTGTAGCTGCCCTCGGTGCGGAAGGTCGTTGTTTCGTACAAATTCCCATCCTGCTTGATGGTGACTGTTCCGTGCTGTAAGCCTGTCGGGATGCAGTTTTTCTCTCCGAACAGCTCCATCACCTGCTCCGGCAGGGCACTAGTGCACAAGTCCCAGTCGTGGGGCATCTGTCCCAGCAGGCTGTCCCGGACACAGCCGCCGACGGCGTAGGCCTTGTAGCCCGCCGCATGGAGCTTGTCCAGCAGTTTCGCCGCACCGGGTTCGATTTTGATTTGTTCCATCGTCAATTCTCCTCGTATTGGAGGATGATCTGTTTCCCGTCGAAGCCGCACTCCGCCCCCGGGAAGATCGCCTGTGCCAGCGGCAGAAATTCCTCTGGGTCGGTGATCATCGGGGAGTAATGCGCCAGCCAGAACCGTTTTGCTCCGGCCTCTGCCGCAATTTTCGCCCCCTGCTCAAAGGTGCTGTGGCCGTACTGCTTGGCCTGTGCTTCCTGTGCCGATTCCGGATAGGTCGCGTCGCAGATGAAGAGGTCGGCGTTTTCGGCGGCTTTTCTCAGGCTGGCACAGGGGGCGGTATCGCCCGAAACGACAAAGCAGAGTCCCTTTCGGGGTGCACTCATGACCTGTTCCGGTTCGATGCGCTTCCCGTCCACCTCCACGCTTTCCCCTTTTTGCAGACGCTTCCAGTCCACGACCGGAACACCCAGAGCCTTCGCCTGCTCGGGCAGGAAGCGTCCCGCTCGGGGCAGTTCCAGCCGATAGCCGCAGCTGGGGACACGATGCCGGGTCTTGAAGGGAATCAGCTTTGCACCCGCAGGCCATTTTTCCAGCTTGTCCAAGGCGATCGGGGCAATGGGTTCGCTTCCCACCTCCTGTGTCTGGATGGGATAAGGCAGCGGCCCGGTCAGAGCGCGAATGGCCGCCCACACAGGCTCTAACCCCGCCGGGCCGAACACCCAGAGCGGCCTCGTCCGCCCCTGACAGCCCAGCGTTTGGAGCAGACCGGGCAGACCAAAGATGTGGTCGCCGTGGTAGTGGGTCAGGCAGATGGCGTCCAGCTTCATCAGGTTGACTCCGGCACGGCGGGCGGCGGTCTGCGTCCCCTCGCCGCAGTCGAACAGCAGGCTGTGCCCGCCGCATTCCGCCAGCACAACGGTCAGGGCACGGTCGGGAAGCGGCATAGTGGCCGCTGTGCCAAGCAATGTAATCGTCAGCATTCCAAATCCTCCGTAATTTCTGGGAATAGTGTACCACACTTGCCGCCCGGACACAATCTTCCGCGCCCGCGCATAGGATGGAAAAACATCCAAAGGGAGGAAATGCTCATGCGGCGCAACCACTATTCGCCCATCTCCACTCCACTGCTTCGGGTCCTCTTGGTTCTGGCTCTGCTGCTCTTCTTTGCGGCGTTCCTGTACAGCTGTTCCACCCAGCCGCAGATGTATTCCAGCCGAGGCTACGTTGTTTTCATCCCGGCCAGCAGCACCGTCAGTTCCCCGGTGCTGTCTCCGTGGGCGTAGAAAGGCAAAAGACAGACTTTTGTGAGGTGAACCAAAAATTTTTCAAAATTGGGTCTTGACTTCACTCTCGTGCAGTGATAAAATGCGACCAAACCAGAGAGAAAGCATAAGTACCACCGCAATTCCTCGTCTTTACAGAGAGGGTCGGGTTTGCTGAGACCGGAACAAGATGGGCGCGGATGGGAATGGGCTTTTGAGGGCAAACCAAACCGCAGGACATGCGCAGTAGGGGCGACGGAGAGCGTCTTCGTTAACAAAGCCGGTATGTGTTGGCATATCACGAGTGGGCGGGGTCGTTCCCGCCAAGATTGGGTGGCACCGCAGGAGTTTTATCCGCTCTTGTCCCAATACACGAAACGTGTTTTGGGATAAGGGCGTTTTTCTTTTGTCCTTATCCCGCAAGCAAGGGGGCGACACCCCCGGAAAGGACAAGCCTTATGAAAACCGAACAGAACATCCCGTTCAAAATTTACCTCGACGAGTCGGAGCTGCCCACCGCATGGTACAATGTCCGGGCGGACATGAAGAACAAGCCCGCTCCCCTGCTGAACCCCGGCACACTGAAGCCCATGACCGCCGCAGAGCTGGACGGCGTTTTCTGCGATGAACTGGTGCAGCAGGAGTTGGATGACACCACCGCCTATATCCCCATCCCGGACGAAATTCGCGAATACTACCGGATGTACCGTCCGAGTCCCCTCTGCCGCGCCTATCGGCTGGAAGAGGCTCTCGGCACACCCGCAAAAATCTACTACAAATTCGAGGGCAACAACACCAGCGGCAGTCACAAGCTGAACAGTGCCATCGCGCAGGCCTACTACGCCAAGAAGCAGGGCTTGAAGGGTGTGACGACCGAGACGGGCGCAGGTCAGTGGGGCACAGCTCTCTCGATGGCGTGCAGCTACTTCGGTCTGGACTGCAAGGTCTACATGGTGAAGGTCAGCTACGAACAGAAACCCTTCCGCCGCGAGGTCATGCGCACCTACGGC
>CAVJGY010000054.1:7220-7969 GCA_963648915.1 Acutalibacteraceae bacterium
GGTCTACATGGTGAAGGTCAGCTACGAGCAGAAGCCCTTCCGCCGCGAGGTCATGCGCACCTACGGCGCGTCTGTGACCCCCAGCCCCAGCATGACGACCAATGTCGGCCGGAAAATTCTTGCCGAGCACCCGAACACCACGGGCAGTCTGGGCTGTGCCATCAGTGAAGCCGTGGAGGTCGCCACCTCGACGCCGGGCTACCGCTATGTTCTGGGCAGCGTGCTGAACCAAGTCCTGCTCCACCAGAGCGTCATCGGTTTGGAGACCAAGACCGCCCTTGACAAATACGGCATCAAGCCGGACATCATCATCGGCTGTGCGGGCGGCGGAAGCAACCTCGGCGGCCTTATCAGCCCGTTCATGGGCGAGAAGCTGCGCGGCGAGGCCGACTACCGCATCATCGCAGTCGAGCCGGCCAGCTGCCCCAGCCTGACCCGCGGCAAGTTCGTCTACGACTTCTGCGACACCGGCATGGTCTGCCCGCTGGCAAAGATGTACACCCTCGGCTCTGGCTTCATCCCCAGCCCCAACCACGCAGGCGGTCTGCGGTATCACGGCATGAGCAGCATCCTCAGCCAGCTCTACCACGATGGTCTGATGGAGGCCACCAGCGTCGAGCAGACCGCTGTCTTTGAAGCCGCCGAGCAGTTCGCCCGCATCGAGGGCATCCTGCCTGCACCCGAGAGCAGCCACGCCATCCGGTGCGCCATCGACAAGGCCCTCAAGTGCAAGGAAACGGGCGAGGAAA
>CAVJGY010000055.1:0-7850 GCA_963648915.1 Acutalibacteraceae bacterium
GAACTACTATTATACCGATGTGATGTGCCGCGGCCATTACACCAGTCTGTGCACCGCACAGCTGCGCCGGATGGGAACGACCGTAGAGCTTCAGCCGGGAGATGCCGAGCTGCTGGCAAAGGGAACGGTGGATTATATCGCGTTCAGCTACTACTTCTCCTCGGTGGCGCGTGCGACCGAAGAAACGGATTGCTGTGTAGAACGGACGAACCCCTATCTGAAACGGACGGACTGGGATTGGCCTATCGACCCGGACGGCCTGCGCATTGCACTGAACGAGCTGCACGACCGCTATGAGCTGCCGCTCTTCGTGGTGGAGAACGGTCTGGGCGCAATCGATACCGTTGAGCCGGACGGCAGCATTCAGGACGACTACCGCATTCGTTTCCTGGGAAGCCACATCGATGCTCTGCGGCAAGCCATTGAATTGGATGATGTGCCGGTGATCGGCTACACCTGCTGGGGGCCGATCGACATCATATCGGTCGGCACAGGTGAGATGCGAAAGCGTTATGGCTTCATTTATGTGGATAAGAAGGACGATGGCAGCGGCACGCTGGCACGAAAGAAGAAAAAATCGTTCGACTGGTATAAGAAAGTCATTGCAAGCAACGGTGCAGATACGGCACTGTAAGCAGCAAGAAGGATATTGAAGGAGGCAAATAACAAATGGACGCAAAGAAAACGGCCCAGCAAGTGCTGGAACAGGTCGGCGGCGCGGAAAACGTCAGCTTTCTGACCCACTGCATCACCCGTCTGCGCTTCACCCTCAAGTCGATGGATGGGGTAGACGATGCAAAGGTCAAGGCGATCCCCGGTGTGGTGGGTGTCGTCAATAAAGGCGGTCAGTATCAGGTCATCATCGGAAACGAGGTCGTGGCCGTGTACGATGAGCTGATGAAGCTGGGCGATTTCGGCGGTAAGAAGGAGAATGCTCCGGCCGCTGCCACGGAAGAGAAAAAGGGCAAGCTAAGCGTGGTTCTGGATACGCTGGCAGGCGTGTTCACTCCGCTGATGCCGCTGATCGCTGGTGCGGGCATGATCAAGGCTCTGCTGTCGGTGTTGACCCTGTTCGGTTGGATCGACAAGAGCGGTACATTGTACTATTTCCTGAATTTCATCGCGGATTCGTCCTATTACTTCCTGCCCATCTTCTTGGCAAACTCTGCGGCCAAGAAATTTGGCTGCAATCCGCAGATGGCGATGCTGATGGGCGCAATTTTGCTCCATCCCAACTTCATCGCGCTGAAAGCAGACGCCGATGTGGTGCATGTGCTGGGACTTCCGGTCAAGATGGTGACCTACTCGTCCTCGGTCATCCCGATCTTCCTCATCACGCTGGTGCTGCCCTATGTGGAGCGGTTCGTGAATAAGATCGTTCCTTCGGTCGTTAAATTCATCCTGCGCCCGGTGCTTACGATCCTTATCATGACCCCCATCTCCCTCTGCGTCCTCGGACCTCTGGGCAGCATCATCGGCGACGGTCTGGTGAGTGTCCTGCTTGCCATCGAGAAGGTCTGTCCGTGGGCACTGCCGACCATCATCGGCGCATTCATGCCGTTCCTCGTCATGACCGGTATGCACTACAGCCTGCTGCCCGCTTACGTCAACTCTCTGTCGATGCTGGGCTATGAGACGGTCATCGGCCCGGGCAACCTGCCCTCCAACATTGCACAGGGTGCAGCAGCCCTCTGCGTTGCCATCAAGACCAAGAACAAGGATTTCCGTCAGCTGGCCGTTTCCGGCGGTGTCACCGCTCTGCTGGGCGTGACGGAACCTGCTCTGTTCGGCGTCAACATGCGTCTGCGCAAGCCCTTGATCGCGACCACCATCGGCGGTGGTCTGGGCGGTCTGTATGCAGGCATCACCGGAGTTCGTCGTTTCGGTGGCGGCGGTGCAGGTCTGGCAGCGATTGGCCTGTACGTCGGTGAAAACCCGATGAACGTCATCAATGCTCTGATCTCTGCGGCCATCGCATTCGTGGCGACCTTCGCCATCCTGTGGTTCATCGGCTTTGATGATGTCAAAGAGGAAGCCTGAGCCTTTTCAATAAGATAAAACGAAAAAAGACCGAAACTGTTCTGCCAAGCGGCATTGCAGCTTCGGTCTTTTGTGGTTCAGTGCTGTTTCCACCCTTCCCGCAGCTCCTCCCGGGAGCGGGGCTTACCGTAATAGCGGCCATAGGGGTTATCGAGGTCGGCGGCTTTCAGCGGGGCGGGAGGTTCGGGTGCAGGCGGTTCGGAACGTTCTGGGCGGTCGAAGGTGAACCGCCGGACAGATTCGCAGGAACGGTTATAGAACCGCATGGGGTTAGTCCTCCGCGCTGGCGGTGGAGACTGCGCCGGCCGTCAATGCCTGCCACAGCTCCTCGCCGCCGGCGATGTTGTCAGCAGTGCCGGAGTTCCACGCACCGCGCATACCGATGTAGAACTGCGACATGTAGGACTGGCTGTTTCCGCTCTGGGCGTGGGTGGTGTCGGCATTGTAATCGCCGAGGTCAAGGCTTGTCAGAACGGGGCAGTCCGTCCACTTGTAGACCATGTTCCACCAGTCGCCGTCGCTGCCGGAGACGGGCAGGCTGCCGTCCAGATAGCGGAGCGTGCCCGTGCTGTCCTCGAACCCGGCGGGGTCGTAGACGATGAAGATGGAGCTGAGACCGCCCTGTACGTCGGTGGCGAGCTTGGTCGTTCCGGCCATCGTCAGATAAGCGGCACTCTCGGTCTGGGTGTCCTCGGAGGAGTAGTCCAGTGTGTAGGTATTGAGGGTGACGACCACTTTGCCGTCCCCGTTCAGGTCCTCACCGTACTTGGCAAGCTCGGTCTGAAGGGCGTTCACAGTGTCGTCGGGCAGGTAGTAGGGCGCGACCACGGCGATGTTGTAATCGGCCTTGGTCGTGAAGAAGTACTGTCCGATGAAGCTATAGCCCACGAACGCGGCGGCGATGCCGATGAGGATGACCCACTTGAGGTTGTAGTCCCACCAGTTCGTCCAGCGTTCCTTTCGGGAGTATTCCTTTTCGCGCCGGGGGGCGAGTTCCTTGGGGTCGATGTCGCGCTCGTAACGATAGCTTGCCATGTGGTCTGCTTCCTCCAAAAATTAAAGTTGTGCGAGAATGGTCTGACGGACGGCGTCCGGCAGCTGCTTTTGCTCGGCCTTGCTCATCCCAGCGGTCTGGATGGGCGGCAGGACCTTGATATGGACTACACCCGGGGTGCAGAGGTTGCCGTGGTTCTCGAACAGTCCGCGTGCGCCGGAGATGGCGACCGGAACGACCGGAGCACCCGTCTTGATGGCGATGCGGAACGCGCCGTTCTTGAACTCGCCTGCGCCGCCCTCTTCGCCCTTGTAGCGTGTGCCCTCCGGGAAGATGACAAAGCTCTTGCCGCTCTCGACGATGGCGGTGGCATCGTTCAGGGCGCGGACGGAAGCGCGGACATCGTCGCGCTGGACGAACACACAGCCCAGCAGCTTCATCCAGCGGTTGAGGAGCGGGATCTTTTCCAGCTCCTCCTTGGCGAGGATGCCGTGGGGTGCGTCAAGGCTTGCCAGCAGCAGCGGGATGTCGTAATAGCTGCGGTGGTTGCCGACAAAGACACAGGCGGTGTCCTTCGGGATGTTTTCCAGACCCGAAACGGTCAGCTGGACGCCTGTGATTTTCAGGATGGTGCGGCTCCAGTGCGGGATGTGCTTGCGGACGATTTGTTCGGCCGTCTCGGTGTCGCCTGCGGCCAGTGCGCGTTCGCCCCGGCGGAGCGTGCCATAGTGGACGATCATGTAACCGAACAGATAGATGAACATCGCAATCGTGCGAAAGAGATTCAAGTATAATTCCCCCTTCTGGCTTCAAAAAGCCGAGTTTATTGTAACACACTTTCGGAAAAAAGGGGAGAAAAAATACTTTTTTTACATTTAAGGGGCTTTGCGGCTTGCAAAATTCACAAAATCCGGGTATAGTTATAACCAGAAAGACAGCACAATTGCGTTTCTTTCGAGAAATGCTCTCAAGGCTGTCGGTAACAACGGAGAGAGGTTTTAACACCCCATGAGCTTATTTCCTTCTGTGAATGATTACAAGGCCGGGCCGGGCGTCGAAAAGGACGCTCCCCGCAAGACGGGCGTCGGCCGCTTTTTCGAGCTGGTCGGCCGTGACATGAGCGGCATGTTCCTCGCGAACCTGCTGACCTGTCTGGGCTTCGTCCCGGTCATCTGTCTGGTCTACATCGGCTTTCTGATGAACAGCCTGCTGGTGATGGTCGTCAGCGCAGCTGTCGGCGGCATTCTGGCCGGCCCGGTACTGGCGGGCATGTACGACACTGTCCTCCGCGCATTGCGTGACGAGGCGGGCTACTGGTGGGTGACCTACCGCAAGGCCTTCAAGCGGAACTTCAAGGCCAGCATCGCGCCGGGCATCCTCTATTGCGTTGTCGTCACGGCGCAGATCTTCCTCGTCTATTTCTGCTTCAACATGCTGTATCACGGCACGAACGTCGGCATCGGTCTGTGGGTCGCAACGGTGCTGAATCTGGTGCTCTTCCACATGCTGTTCTCGTACATGTGGCCGCAGGTCGTCCTGCTCGACCAGTCGTTTTTCCAGACCCTCAAGAACAGCGTCAACTGCATGATCGCCTTCCTGCCTCATGCACTGGCGGCCTCTCTGGTGACGATCCTCTTCTGGGGTCTTGTCATCCTCTGTATGCCGCTGGGTCTGCTGCTGATGCTGGTGTTCGGCTTCTGGTTCTCCTGTGAGATTTGCTGTCAGATCGTCTACGGCGACCTGAACCGGGTGTTCCACATCGAGGAGAACATCCAGAAGCTCCACGACGCCGAGCTGGAAGCAGAACTGCACGCCGAATATGGCGATGATGCGGATGATTCGAGCGACCCGCAGTAAAAAGGAGAGCGTGTGATGGAACAGCGGAACAATCTGGTGCTGCAGGGGACGGAGACGTTCTCCCGTGGACAGCTGGATAATGTCGCGCTGGAAAGCGGCAGTCTGGTGCTGGACAGCGCGGCCGGGCGGTATCTGCCCTACGGCAGCTATACGACGCCGGAATTCGCGATGCCTGCCTTCTGCAACCTGAATGTCAGCTGGAACGCCCACGCACCGCACAACACGCTGGTCGAGGTGCGATGCAGGGTCTACGCCGGGAACAGCTGGACGGGCTGGATGAGCTTCGGCAAGTGGGCACCGGATTACCCCCGGTGCAGCGTCAACACCCAGAGCGAGGACGGGATGGTCTTTCTGATGGGAGACACGGTCACGGTCGCGACGCCGGGCGGCGGCACAGGCATCCAGCTGCAGGTGAACCTTTCGACCAACGACGACAAGGCGACCCCCGCCATCCGGCTTCTGGCGGCGGCGGTGCGGCCTCTCGTCTGGGACAAGCAGATGGGGCAGCCCCTCAATCGGCGGCTCTATCTGCCGGAATACTGCCTCAACGCCCATGACCCGACCTTTGGCCGGGAGATGGACTTGCCTCTCGTCATGGCGGCTCTGATGAACCGCTGGGGCGAGGATATCCTGCCCGAAGAGGTGGCCTATGTCATGGAGGACAACGCCACCAGCAGCACGGGAAACGCGGCTTTTGCTGCGGCCGCTGCAGGCTGCTGCGGGTATCCCTGCTGGCAGGCATGGATGGATTTGAAAGACCTCCGGATGCAAATTCATGACGGCTGTTCGGTGGCCGTCCGGGTCGAACGCCGGGTGCGGGGTCAGCGCGACCCCGTCGGGGTCTGGATGGGTCTGCGGGGCTTCGGCCACGACGACGCAGTGCTGGCGGATTTCGTCCTGCTGAACGACCCGACTGCCGACGGCGACGGTGCGGTCAACTGCACGATGGCATTGACGGATTTCATTCGCTACTTTACCGGCCGGGCAATCGCCCTGCGGCAGAAGCCCCGGGATATCGAGGCCGACCGCCCCAGACGCATCCTCTGCGAGCTGGAAAAGGAGAATGAGGACGGCCATTATTATTTCGCCCGGCGGGGTCAGCGCGACCCTCTGCCGGAGAATTTCTCGGGCTGGATCGCGGGAAGCCCGCATGACGGCGTGGCACACGCCACCACCGCCCACCGGACGTTCCAGCGGATGCGCCGGGCAGAGGACGGCGGCATCCAGTTCACTCCCGAGCAGCTGGCCGTGGGCGGACGCCAGAGCGTCTATGCCGTCGACCAGACCGGAAGTATGCGGGTGGCCGAGGTTCGGCTGCCTGACCCGCCCGTTCCGGCGGAGACTGTTGTCCACCAAAGCACCGGGTCTGCTGCCCCAACGCAGCGAGACTCGTGACTTTTCGGGATATATTCATCACATAGGAGGAACACATTATGGCAAAGACGATCATCACGATTGGCCGAGAGTACTGCACTGGCGGCAACTACATCGCAGAAGATGTGGCGAACGCGCTGGGTCTCAAGCTGTACGACAAAGAGCTGATCACTATGGCAGCCAAGCACTCCGGGCTGTCCGAGGAGGCGGTCGCTGCCAGCGAGAAGCGTCATACCCACAGCCTGCTGTACAGCCTGTATACGATGGGCAATGAGCTGCCGCTGGGCGATCAGGTGTTCATTCTGCAGAGCCGCATCATCAAGCAGCTGGCGGACGAAGGCCCGTGCGTCATTCTGGGACGCTGCGGCGACTATGTCCTGCGGGAGCGCAAGAATGTCCTGCGCGTCTTTATCTACGCTCCGGTCGAGTGGCGGCGTGAGCTGGCAAAGACCGACCCGCTGGTAAAGGCAAAGGACGAAAAGGGCATCAAGGAAGAGATCGAAAAGACCGACCGCAACCGTGCCGCATACTACAACTACTACACCCAGAACCGCTGGGGCGATGCGCACAACTACGATCTGGCGATCAATGCGGCACTTGGCCGTGAGACCTGCGTGAAGATGATCCTGGACGCAGTCGCCGCCAAGGAAAAGACTCTGACTGAGTAACGGTCACGCGGCAGGAGAGCCAAAAACAACGGTGCTTCGTGGGCAGGGTGCGTTCGCGCTCTGCCCACGTTTTGGGCATATAAAAAGGAAGCAAAGCAAACCAATCGCAAAGCAAAAATGTGGAAAAAGGAGAAATCGTGGAAACAAAGCAACCCCAAACCTCTGCCCGTGAGAACATCATGGGTACAATGGACATCAACCCCCTGCTCATCAAGCTGAGCGTGCCGATGATGGTCTCGATGCTGGTGCAGGCACTTTACAACGTCGTCGACTCGGTGTTCGTCTCCCATGTGAGCGAAAACGCACTGACGGCCGTTTCGCTGGCGTTCTCGCTGCAGAACGTCATGATCGCGGTAGGCGTCGGTACGGGCGTGGGCGTGAACGCCCTGCTCTCCAAGAGCCTTGGTGAGAAGAATCAGGAGCGGGCGAACAAGACCGCTGAAAACGGCATCTTCCTCGCGGTGTGCAGCTTTCTCGTGTTCCTTGTTATCGGCCTGACCTGCATGAAACCCTACTTCTATGCACAGACCAGTGATGTGGAGATCGCGGAGCAGGGCATCCGGTATCTGACGGTGTGCAGTGTGTTCAGCCTTGGCCTGTTCTTGCAGACCATGAGCGAAAAGCTTCTGGCCGCGACCGGACGCACCCACCTCAGCATGATCAGCCAGCTGACGGGTGCGGTCGTCAACATCGTCCTCGACCCCATCTTCATCTTCGGATACTGCGGCGAGGCACTGTCCGGCACGACGGGCGCGGCAGTCGCAACGGTCATCGGCCAGTTCTGCGGTGCGGGTCTGGCGATCTTCTTCAACCTGAAGAAGAACCCGGACATCCAGATCAGCTTCCGGGGCTTCCGCCCCAGCGGAAAGGCCATCCAGCGTATTTATGTTGTCGGCCTTCCCAGCATCGCGATGCAG
>CAVJGY010000056.1:0-7806 GCA_963648915.1 Acutalibacteraceae bacterium
GGTAGCCGTGGTCGAGCAGCTCCGGAAAATCCCACTGACGGAGCACTTCGTAGACGCCGACGGCGACGCTGTTGGAGAGATTCAGACTTCGGCAGGTGTCACGCATCGGCATACGGATGCAGTGCTCCTGATTAGCGGCCAGCAATGCCTCGGGCAGTCCGGCGTCCTCCCGTCCGAAAACGAGATACGCGCCGTCCGGATAGGAGACATCGGTGTAACGCTGGGGGGCTTTGGTCGTAAAATAATAGAACGGGCCTTTATTCTTGGCGAAGAAATCGTCAAGGCCGTCGTAGTAGCTGATGTCGAGATAGTGCCAGTAATCCAGTCCGGCGTGCTTGAGCTTCTTGTCGTCGATGGCGAATCCCATCGGGCCGACCAGATGCAGACGGCAGGCGGTGCAGGCACAGGTGCGGGCGACATTTCCGGTGTTCTGCGGGATGCGCGGCTCGACCAGCACGATGTTCAGAGTTGGTTTTTCGTTCATCGTCCGTCCTCCTCAGACTTCCCGCAGGGGGCACAGACGGGGCAGCAGCGGCTCGAACCAGACGCCGAACCGGGTATCCTGCCCGTAGGGGGTGTTCTGGATCGCCAGCGAGACGAACTCGGCGGCGTTGTCGGCGGCAGCACTCAGCGCGTTGCCCTGAATGAGCGAGCCGATGAGCACCGCACCGTACAGGTCGCCCGTGCCCGGGAAGCTGCGGCTGATGTGCAGTTTTTTGATGATGAAACGCTCGCGGCCTGTGCCTGCACAGCCGATGTACTTGCCCAGCGGCAGTCCGGTGACGACGGCACTCGGTGCAAGCTGCTTCAGCTCGTCGGCCAAGGCCTGCGCACTCTCGTCGTCAAAGCCTTCGGGCAGGCTCTCCTTCTGCAGGAGCAGCCCGGCCTCGGTCGCATTCGGCAGGATGAGGTCTGCCTGCTTGCAGAGGGAACGCATCCGCTCGATCAGCTCGGGCGTGACGGTCGAATATGCCTTGCCGTTGTCGCCCATCACCGGGTCGACGATCTTCTGTGCGCCCGGCCAGAGCGCAAAGGCTTTTTCGGCCAGAGCGACCTGTGCCTCGCCGCCGAGGTATCCGGTGTAGATGCAGTCAAACTCCAATCCCAGCTCCCGGTAGTGGTCGAGGGCAGCCTCGCCGTAGGCACAGCCGTCCATCCGGGCAGGCGTGCCGAAGCCTCCGGTGTGGGTCGAGAGAACGACCGTCGGCAGTGCGACGGGCTGGACGCCCATCACCGACAGCACCGGGAGGATGACGGAAAGGCTGCATCGGCCGACACCGGATAAGTCGTGGATGCAGAGAACTTTTTTCGGTTCGTTATGTTTCAGCAAAAAAGTGGCCTCCTTCGCAGAATCGCCATAAAATCCGGGCACAACGACCCGATTTTATCAGCATACTCATACAGTATACCACATTTTCCTGCGTAAAAAAAGCGTATAGTGGATTCTTTGTCGGAAATACTAGGGATATCGACCCGAAAATTTTTGAATCCTGAACCCTGAAAGGAGAAATTTTTATGAGAAACGAGCATAAATCCAGTTCAGCCAGCGGCGTTCTGCTGGGGATGGCAGCCGGTGCAGCCCTTGGCATGGCGAGTACCATGATGGTGACCCAGAATCCCCGTCAGGCCAAGCGCACCGCCCGCAAGCTGGCAAAGGGCGCGGAGAAGGCCATCTGTCAGCTGGATGAGATGGTCGGGGACTTCGTGGAAAAGAAGATGGATATGTAAACGCAAAGAGAGCCGCCCACGCCGGGCGGCTCTCCGTTTGTGCAGAGCTTATTTCGTCCAGATGCACATCCGGGCGGTGGTGTTGATCTCGCCGAGGATGCTCATATCCATCTGGATGTTGCAGGTGACGACGAGGGCTTTGTTGACGTCGCTGCCCGTCAGGACGGAGGCGGGCAGGTTCTTGATGGTGAGGACGGCCGTGCCCTTCTCGAGGTCGCCGCTCGTCACACCGTCATAGGTCATGTCGCCGATCGTCAGTCCGGTCAGAGAACCCGTGACGCCCATCTTGGAGACCTGCTTGATGGGGAGAGACAGGGTGTAAGTGCCGTTGGACTGGCGGGTGAGGGTGGCGTCGCGGTCAGAGTCGATGCCGTTGTTCGCCATGGACTCCTTGTCGGACTTTTCCTTCCAGAACTTGACACCGACGTTCAGCTTGACGGCGGCCATTGCGCTGAGGGTCATCATGCACAGCAGCACCAGCGAGATGACTGCTGCGCCCGTGCGTTTGAATGTATTTGTCATAGAAATTCAGCCTTTCCTGCCGCAATGCGGCAACTGTATCGGACTCCCATCGAGGCGGAGTCTGAGTTTGTCAAGACAAAAGTAGCATAATGACCGAGAAAAGTCAATTGGCTTCATGAAAGATTCACAAAAGATACTCAACATAGAAACAATAAACTGTGGAAGGATGAAACGCTGGACACAAAAACGCCGCCCTCCGGTCGACGAACGACGGAGAGCGGCGAATGATTCAGCGATTCAGTTCAGACCCAAAATCACAGCTCGAAGTTGGGATCGTCCTTCAGAACGTGGATCTCGCTCATGTAGGGGCTCTGCTCAGGATCCTGGAACGGAGCTTCCTTGATGTACTTGTTCAGCTGAACAGCGGTACGAGCGGGGTCAGCGATGGTGCCTGCGCCGCCGATGCAGCCGCCGGGACAGCCCATGCCCTCGAGCAGGTAGCCGTTGTACTTGCCAGCCTTGGCGAGCATCAGCAGCTTCTTGCAGTCGGCCAAGCCCTGCGCAGATGCGATCTTGACGTCCATGTCCGGATGCCATTCCTTGATCTTGTCTGCAACCGCCTTTGCGACGCCGCCGGACTGTGCAAAGCCGCGGCCTGCACCGGAAGCAGACATCAGAGCTGCCTCGTTAGGATCGACCTCCAGAGTATCGAAGTCGAGATCCTTGCCCTCCATGATGCCGGCCAGCTCCTCGAAGGTCAGAACAAAGTCGACGTCACTGCGGACACTGCGACGGGAAGCCTCCAGCTTCTTCGCAGCGCAGGGTCCGATGAAGCACATACGGGCGGTGGGGTCCTTCTGCTTCATCATGCGGGCGGTAAAGACCATCGGGGTCATGGTCATGGAGATGTTCTTTGCCAGAGCCGGGAATGCGGTCTTAGCCATCATGCTCCATGCCGGGCAGCAGGAGGTCGCCATGAAGTCCAGCTTCTCGGGCACTTCCTCGAGGAAGTCGTGGGCCTCATCGACGGTGCACAGGTCTGCACCGATGGCGACCTCAACGACATCGTAGAAGCCGATGGCCTTCAGAGCAGCCTTCAGCTTGCCAGCGGAAGCCAGAGACGGGAACTGATTGATGAATGCCGGAGCGACCAGAGCGTAGATGCGGTCGCCGCGGTTGAAGCCCTGAATGAGCTGATAGATCTGACCCTTGTCGGCAATCGCACCGAACGGGCAGTTGACGAGGCACTGGCCGCAGGAAACGCACTTGCTGTAGTCGATCTCAGCACGGCCCAGCTCGTCGGAGTGGATCGCACCCATGCCGCAGGCAGCAGCGCAGGGACGCTCGGTCTTGACGATGGCGTTGTAGGGGCAGACGGTCGCGCAGCGGCCGCACTTGATGCACTTCTCCTGATCGATGGTGGAACGGCCGCTCTCCCAAGTGATAGCCTTCTTGGGGCAGACTTCCATACAGGGGTGAGCCAGACAGCCCTGGCACAGGTCGGAGACCTTCACCAGCTTCTCGGGGCAGCGGTTGCAGGCGAACTTGATGACGTTCACCAGCGGGGGATCGTAGTACTTATCGGCAATGGAAGCGTCCTCCAGACCGGAGACGACGCTGTTGTGCTCGTCCATACGGCGGGTGGGCAGACCCATCGCCAGACGGACGCGCTCTTCAACGATGGCGCGCTCGAGGAAGATGTCCTTCCGGAGCTTTCCCTCTTCACCGGGGATGATGGTGTAAGGGATCTTGCGCATCAGGTGGTTGGCCTGCTCGCTCTTGACATTTGCGTAGGCCATCCGCGCAACCTCGGTGAACACCTGGCGGCGGATCTGGATGACCGTCGTGTTGATTCCTCTAAAACTCATTCCAATCTCTCCTTGTATTTGAAACAACAGAACAAACCGCAATCGTAAACAAAACGAACCTGCCCGCTCTGCCGCCTGCGGTGACGGAGAGGGTGCGGACGCTTTATCACAGATTGCGTTGACCGGGTGGTGGTACCGCACCGCTGCAAACGGTGCGCCGACCCGGATATCCACTTTTATTGTAGCACAAACAAAAACGTCTGAAAAGACCAAACCTTAAAATTTGTTATACAATTCACAATAGACGTCAGGTGAAAGACTTTCACCTAAAAACCGAAACCGATTCCGTTAGCCTTGGCAGAGCTGTGCGCGGACACGTTCGCCGTCGTACTGACCCAGACGGACATGGACGATCTCGCCGCTCTTGTGGCCGGGAGCGGAGACAACGACCGGGACGTACAGCCGGGTGTATCCGGTGAAGAGCGTCTCGGACAGGGGCGTCTCGAGCAGAACGTCGTCCTCCATCCCCTCATAAGAAGCCAGAACCTCCCGGCGGACATCCTCGGCGAGGGCGTTCATCGTCCGGCTGCGCTCCTGCTTTTCGCGCTCGTGAACTTGGTCGGGGAAGTCGTAGGCGGGCGTACCGCTCCGGCGGGAATAGGGGAACACATGGACTTTCAGGAAGCCGATCTTTTTCAGAAAGTCACAGCTTTCCTCGAAGTCGGCGACCGTCTCCCCGGGGAAGCCGCAGATGCAGTCGGTCGTAAAGCTGACCGGACGGTCGCCGTAGGCGGCACGGATCTGTGCCACGACCTCGGCGTACTGCTCGGCGGTGTAGACCCGGCGCATCCGGCGGAGGGTCGGGGTGCAGCCACTCTGCAGGCTCAGGTGGAACTGGGGGCAGAGCTTGTCCACAGCGGCCAGACGGGTGATGAACTCGGGGGTCAGCATGTCGGGGTCGAGACTGCCGAGACGGATGCGCTCGATGCCCTCGACCTCGGCGCAGTGCTCGACCAGCTCCACGAGGTTCGTTCCGGTGTCCAGACCATAGCTGGGAAGGGAAATTGCACTCAGGACGACCTCACGGTAACCAGATGCGGCCAGCTGACGCAGTTCGTTCAGGATGCTCTCTTCGGCGCGGCTGCGCACCGGGCCGCGGGCGCGGGGGATGACGCAGTAGGCGCACTGACGGTTGCAGCCGTCCTCTACTTTAATGAACGCGCGCGTGTGCGTCTCAAAGCGTTCGACGGGAAGCTCCTCGAACTGCTCGCCCCGGGCGTGGGGGGCAATGGCAACGATGCGCTCGTGACCGTCCAGCAGCTTGAGCACATTGTCGAGGATGGCCTTCCGGTCGCCGTTGCCGCAGACGAGGTCGGCTTCCATGAACTGTGCGGCCTCCTCGGGGAAGGCCTGCGGATAGCAGCCCGTCAGAACGGTAACTGCACCCGGATTTTCGCGCTTGGCGCGGCGAAGCCATTTGCGGCTTTTCTGGTCGCCGAAATTGGTGACGGTGCAGCTGTTGACGACAAAGACGTCGGCCTCCTCGCCCTCCTGCACGATGGTAAACCCGGCGGAGCGGAACATCTGTTCCAGTGCGCCGGTCTCATTTAAATTGACCTTGCAGCCAAGGGTATAAAAACATACTCGCATGGGGGATTCCTTTCGATTTGGGAAAAAGCTTACAAAATCTTATTATAGCAGATTCTTTTTCAATGGAAAAGAGTCATTTTGCCTCTTTCGGCGGCATACACTGCAACCAGAGATTTTTTGTGATGATGCGGGGGAGGTAGGAGAGATGGAACGGAGAAGATTTGCGGCGTTCTGCGCGGCAGTGCTCTGCTTCTGGCTGTTCGCGCTGGCATTCGGGTCGGCACAGGGGTTCGGGATACGGGCGATGCTTGCGCCGGACGGAGCGAAGGCCGAAACGCGGTCGGCAGTCCCCACCCTGAGCGGTCCGGATGCGGTCGAAGCCGCTGCCGACCAGCCGTCCTTGCAATTGAACTGCCGGGCGGCGGTACTCGTCGAGCAGGAGAGCGGGCGGGTGCTGTATGAGAAGAACCCGGATCAGGAGATGCCCATCGCGTCTATTACAAAGGTGATGACCCTTCTGCTGACCTTCGAGGCCGTGCAGGATGGGCGGCTGACGATGGACACGCTCGTTCCGGTCAGTGAGCACGCCTACAACATGGGCGGCAGTCAAATTTGGCTCGAGCCGGGAGAGCAGTTCACGCTGGACGAGATGATCCGCGCCATCTGCGTTTCTTCGGCCAACGACGCGGCGGTGGCCGTCTCGGAGCTGGTCGGCGGGAGTGAGCCGGTCTTTGTGGAACAGATGAACGCCCGCGCGAAGGAACTGGGAATGGAGCACACGACCTTCCACAACGCCTGCGGGCTGGACACCGAGGGGCATCTGTCTACGGCGCGGGATGTCGCGACCATGAGCTGCTACATGCTGAACAACCACCCGGAGGTGCTGCACTATACGGGCATCTGGACGGACAGCCTGCGGAACGGACAGACCCAGCTCGTGAACACGAACAAGCTGCTCAAGCGGTACAACGGCATCACGGGACTGAAAACCGGAACGACCAGCGGAGCGGGCGTCTGCATCTCGGCCAGTGCGACCCGGGACGGCCTGAAGCTCATCGCGGTGATCTTGGGTGCACCGTCCAGTGCAGACCGCTTCAATGCAGCAACGACCCTGCTGGATTACGGCTTCGCGACCTATGAGGCGGCGAAGCTCCCCGAGCTGACCGACCGTCCTTTGCAGATCAGCGTGAAGGGGAGCGCGGAAGGCTTCGTGCCGCTGGATTATGCGGCCATGCCCGAGACTGTCCTGCGGAAAAAGGGGGCGGGCGATACCCTCCGGACCGAGCTGACCCTGCCCGAGGAGCTGTCTGCACCCGTCGAACGGGGGCAGATGGTCGGCAAAGTCTCGGTTTATGACGGGGAAGCTTTGGTGAATGAATTTGAAGTGACCGCCGCCGCAGATGCACCGAAATTGACCTTCGATTCGGCGTGGGAGCTGCTGTGGGAGAGTCTGGTTTGTTAAAAGAAACACATTACCGAATAAAAGCGCGGAGAAAACGAAAGACTGCCTCGGCTGGCTGAACAAAAGATAGAGGAAGTGCCAAAAGAATATCATTAAAATTGTATGAAAACCAAGGATTTTGGCCTTGACTTTGCCCGGTGGGAACGGTACACTTATACCATAGAAACATCCTCGCCGGGCGAAAGGCCCGAAAAATGTTTGGAGGTTTTGATAAAATGAGTCTTGTTCTGAATACGAAGCACCTTTCCAGCTTCATCAGCGAAGAGGAATATCAGGCCATCTACCCGCAGGTAGAAGCTGCACACAAGCAGCTGGAAGCCAAGAACGGCCCGGGCAATGATTTCTTGGGCTGGATGTATCTGCCCCGCGATTACGACAAGGAAGAGTTTGCCCGCATTAAAGAAGCCGCTGCAAAGATCCGTGAGGATTCCGAGGTTCTGGTCGTTGCAGGCATCGGCGGCAGCTATCTGGGTGCACGCGCAGTCATCGAGGCTGTCAAGGGTCTGTTCCACAACGAGCTGGACAACGGCCCGAAGATCTACTTCTGCGGCAACAGCATCAGCCCCACCTATCTGAACGATATCATCTCCCTGTGCAAGGGCAAGAAGTTCTCCATCAACGTCATCTCCAAGTCCGGCACGACCACCGAGACCTCTCTGGCCTTCCGCGTCCTGCGGAAGCTGCTGGAAGATGAGATGGGCGTCGAGGAAGCCAACAAGCGCATCTACGCTACCACCGACCGCTCCCGCGGCACGC
>CAVJGY010000057.1:0-7390 GCA_963648915.1 Acutalibacteraceae bacterium
CGGCAAGGTCATGGACTTCGTCGGCTTCCAGCTGGATCCCCTGTTCGAGGCTAACGACCTGAAGGCTACCGGCACCGGTACTTATCAGGAAGTCTTCGACACTCTGGACTACGACAACGCTGCTGGTGCTGATCTGGTCGATACCCTGCTGGACGGCATGGAGGCTGTCGGCTACACTGTCGGCTAAGCTTCAGGCTTTTGAAATGGCGCATGGGCCGCAGTACGGTATAAGCTGACGGTCCTTCCCGGAACGATTTCGGTACAGGGGCATCCATCCCCCATCTGGTCTGGATGGATGCCCTTCTTTTTAAGGAAATTTGATTACAAATTCTTGACAAAGTTGTATCTAAATTGTGACGGCATAAACGCAAAACGATTTCCCACAAAAGGAGGATTCCCGGATGAAAGAAAGCAAAGCTCCCTCTCTGGGGCGCACCCCGGCTCAGAAGTTCCTTGACAAATGGCAAGGCCTGCTGTATCTGATCCCCTGGATCATCGGCTTCGTCGTCTTTAAGGCCATCCCGTTCGGTCAGTCGTTGTACTATAGCTTCACCGACATGAACTTCTTCAACGGTATCCATCAGTATGGCGTGATGAACTACGTCACCGCCTTCACCGATGCCAAGATCACCAAGGCTCTGGTCACCACCTTCAAGTACGCGTTCATCACCGTGCCTCTGAAGCTGATCTTCGCTCTGTTCATCGCATACATCCTGAACTTCAAGATCGCATGCGTGAACCTGTTCCGTACGATCTACTACATCCCGTCCATTCTGGGCGGCTCGGTCGCTATCGCTGTTCTGTGGAAGGCTGTCTTCCGTGATGACGGTCTGGTCAACACCATCATCCGCGGCATCACCTTCGGCCACGCTCAGGGTCCCTCTTGGCTGTCTGACCCCAACTACGCACTGTGGATCATCTGCTTCCTGCGTATTTGGCAGTTCGGTTCTGCGATGGTCCTGTTCCTCGCTGCTCTGAAGGGTGTTCCGGCTGACCTGTACGAGGCAGCTACCATCGACGGTGCTGGCAAGTGGAAGCAGTTCTTCTCCATCACCGTTCCGATGATCACCCCCATCATCTTCTACAACCTGGTCACTCAGATCTGCCAGGCATTCCAGGAGTTCAACGGCCCGTTCATCATCACCAATGGCGGTCCTCGCAGCTCTACCACCCTCATCTCCATTCTGGTTTACAACTACGCCTTCAAGTCGAACCAGATGGGCATGGCTTCCGCACTGGCATGGATCATGTTCGTTATTGTCTGCATCCTGACGATCATCGCATTTACCAGCCAGAAGAAGTGGGTCTACTACTCGGATGAAAGGTAAGGTATGACAGTATGGGAATGAAAGCATCTAACGCCATTGCGACGTTTTTCAAGTACTTTGTCCTAATCCTGGTCGGCCTGATCATGATCTACCCTCTGCTGTGGATGGTCAGTGCGACCTTCAAGGACAACAGCGAGATCTTCGCAGGCATCGGCCTGTGGATCAAGAACCCCACCCTCGAGGGCTATAAGAACGCTCTGAACAACTTCGGCGGCTCCATCAACATTCTGCAGGCCATGCTGAACACCTACTCCTACGTTATCCCCAAGGTTATCGCTACGGTCGTCTCCTCCTGTGTTGCCGCTTATGGTTTTGGTCGTTTCGACTTCCCGGGCCGGAAGATCCTGTTCAGCATCATGCTGGCTACCCTGTTCCTGCCTCAGGTCGTTCTGAACGTCCCTCAGTTCTTGCTGTACACCAAGTTCGGCTGGGTCAACAGCCCGTTCTATCTGGCGATCTGGGTTCACTGCGCATTCGCAACTGAGACCTACTTCGTCTACCAGCTGGTTCAGTTCATGCGCAATGTTCCCCGCGATCTGGACGAGGCTGCCGCGATTGACGGCTGCTCCTCCTTCCAGACCCTCTACAAGGTCATTGTCCCGATGCTGATGCCCGCTCTGGTGTCCTGCGCACTGTTCCAGTTCATGTGGAGCTGCAACGACTTCATGGGCCCGCTGCTTTATGTGCAGACCCCCGCGAAGTACCCGATGTCTCTGTTCGTCAAGCTGTCCATGGACGGTGATACCGGCTTTGCTTGGAATCGTATTCTGGCTCTGTCCCTGATCTCCATCCTGCCGCAGCTGATCGTCTTCTTCTGCGCACAGGATCAGTTCGTCGAAGGTATCTCCGCCGGTGCTGTCAAGGGCTAATCCCCCTTCTACTGCGGATGTGACCGCGAACGCAACGTAAAAACGCCCCCTGTGCCATTTCCCGTAATGGTTCAGGGGGCGGTTCTTTTGTTGTCAGTTCTTCTTGTGGCTCTTCCGGTACTGCAATGGGCTGATGTCCATCGTCTCCCGGAACACCCGCCGGAAATGTGCAGCAGACGCAAAGCCCGTCTGCTCGGCCACTGCGCCGATGCTTAGATCGGTCTCGGCCAGCAGCTTGAGGGAGGCCTCGATGCGCAGGCCGTTGACATAATCGACGGTGGACTGTCCCGTCACCCGCCGGAACAAGCGGCTGAGGTAGTAGGGCGACAGATAGAACTCCGCCGCGACCTCGGTCATCGAGATCTTCTGCTGATACCGCGCGGCGAGGTAGGCGCAGACCCGCTCCACCGTCTCGTTGCGCGGATGGCTGGCGGAGGCCGCCTGATACTCCTGCTCCACATAGTGAAGCACCAGTGCCAGATACAACCCGCCCGGATAGTTGGCTTCCTCGGCAGAGCTTTGCATCAGCTCCAAAATCGTCCGCAGACGGCTTCGCCACTGCACCGAGCCATACAGGGTCAAGACCTGACCCGGCTCGAACAGCTGGGGCAGGACCTCTCTCTGCGCGAGATTTTTCAACTCATGCAGCACTGTTTGTGGAAACTCACAGCCAGACAGCTCTGGCACGGTGTGCCCGACCTGCCGCAGGACGCCTTTTCCCGGCCCAAGCAGCAGTGCGCCGCCCGGGTTTGCAAGGCTGGTGCTGCCGCTCCATTCCAGCGAGCAGCTGCCGCCCGAAACCAATATCAGGTAGCAGGACTCCCCGCCGGAATCCAGCTCCAGCCGCCCGGTCGTCATCCGCAGACGCCGCGCCCGGATCTTTGCGTTCAACTTCTCACGTTCTGCACGCACCTTTTTCACATCCCTCTTGTAATTTGGCTTGAGGAATCCTATAATGGATACAACAAGCCAGATGTTCTCTGACTTTAGTTTATCATGTCCGCACCGCGCGGGCAAGCTGAAAATCCACTCACAATCGTTCAGGAGGCTGATTTCTATGAATCTCTCTCTTATCCGTTCCATGACCCGCAGTGCCGTCTTTGAACTGGAAAACGGCCTGTGCTTCCGTCCGGCACACCCGTTCACCGTCACGCTGAACGGCGAGACCATCTACGACGGCTGCAACACCAACGTCTTTTCCCTCTTCTCCCTGACCCCCTCCACCACCTATACGGTCGGTGTTGAGGCCGACGGCGAGAAGCTGAGCCTCGAGTTCACCACCGAAGCCGAGACCTTCTTTGTGGACGCTTCCCGTTACGGTCTGGTGGCCGACGGCGAGACCGACAACACCGTCAAGCTGCAGGCCGCTCTGTCCACCTGTCCGGCAGGCGGCACGGTCTACATCCCGGCTGGCCGCTACCGCACCGCAAGCCTGTTCGTCAAGAGCAACACCACCATCTACCTCGAGAAGGGTGCTGTTCTGCTGGGCGACAATGACCGCACCCATTACCCCATCCTGCCGGGCGTTCTGCCGAGCGAGAACGAGGTCGACGAGTACTACCTGACGGGCTGGGAGGGCAACCCTCTGAGCAGCTTTGCAGGCCTGCTGAACATCACGCAGGTGCAGAATGTCGTCGTCACGGGCGAGGGCACGCTGGACTGCGACGCACAGCACGGCGACTGGTGGGTCAACCCGAAGGTCAAGCGCATTGCATGGCGTCCCCGTGCGGTCGCGATGGTCGACAGTGAGAATGTCGTCCTGCACGGCATCACCGTCCAGAACAGCTATTCTTGGACCATCCACCCGATCTTCATCAAGCACCTCGACCTGCTGAACTTCAACATCAACAACCCCTACAACGCCCCCAACACCGACGGCATCGACCCGGAGAGCTGCGAATACACCCGCATCATCGGCGTGAACATCCACGTCGGCGACGACTGCATCGCAATGAAGGCAAGCAAGGTGTTCCTCGGCATGAAGCTGAAGAAGAGCTGCGAGCACACCGTCATCCGGAACTGCCTGCTGGACAAGGGTCACGGCGGCATCGTCATCGGCAGTGAGATGAGCGGCGGCGTCAAGGACATGGTCGTCACCCAGTGCTTGATGGACCACACCGACCGTGGTCTGCGCGTCAAGACCCGCCGCGGCCGCGGCAACACCGCTGTCATCGACGGTCTGGTGTTCCGCAATGTCGAGATGCGCGGCGTCAAGACCCCCTTCGTCATCAACATGTTCTACTTCTGCGACCCGGACGGCCACGGCCCGTATGTCCAGTGCCGCGATGCTATGCCGGTCGACGAGTACACTCCTAAGCTCGGCACGCTGACGATGGAGGACATCGTTGCCACCGACGCACAGTTTGCGGGCTGCTACTTCGACGGTCTGCCTGAGCAGCCCATCGAGCGCGTTTCCATGAAGAATGTCACCATCACCTTCGACCCGAACGCAGTGGAGGGTCAGGCAGCTATGGCCGACAACCGCCCGTTCGTCAAGAAGCTGGCCATCTATGCCGAGAACGTCAAGGAGATCGACCTGCACAACGTGAAAATCGAGGGCTACGAGGGCGAGCGTCTCCGCTTCGCCAACGTCGGCCATTTTGAGGAGGACTAAGCCATGACTCATGAAGAGATCCTGTCCATGCTGGGCGATTATGTGGACTATCTGATCGCCAATTCCAGCGCAGAAGCACCCATGTGGAATATCGAGAAGGTCCGCAGCGGCAAGCCGAACAAGTGGAACTACATCGACGGCTGCATGATCACCGCCTGCCTGAGCCTGTACAACACCACGGGCGACAAGAAGTATCTGGACTTCTCCAAGCAGTTCATCGACTACTTCGTCCAGCCCGACGGCTCGATCAAGACCTACGACCCGAAGGAGTACAACCTCGACAACGTGAATCAGGGCAAGAACCTGTTCATCCTGTACGACATCTTCGGCGAGGAGAAGTACCGCAAGGCAATCGATGTCATCGACAGCCAGCTCCAGACCCAGCCCCGCACCAAGGAGGGCAACTTCTGGCACAAGGACATTTATCCTTGGCAGGTCTGGCTGGACGGTACCTACATGGCGCAGCCCTTCTATATGGAGTATGAGACCCGCTTCAACAAGATGCATGGCTGCATCGACAGCTACAAGCAGTTCATGAACATCCAGAAGCACATGCGCGACCCCAAGACCGGCCTGTACTACCACGGCTACGACGAGAGCCGCGAGATGTACTGGGCCAACCCGGAGACGGGCTGCAGCCCGAACTTCTGGCTGCGTGCGATGGGCTGGTTCATGGTCGCAATGGTCGACGTGCTCGAGCGGATGGACGAACAGCTGTACAACGAGTACCGCGGCATTCAGGCCATGCTCAAGCAGACCATTGAGGACGTCCACAAGTTCCAGGATGAGGAAACGGGCATGTTCTGGCAGGTCATGGACCACCCCGGCGTCGAGGGAAACTACCTCGAGACGAGCGGCTCTGCTCTGTTCGCCTACGCCGTCCTCAAGGGTGTGCGTCTGGGCTACCTGCCCAAGCGGATGGCTGCATGGGCAGAGAAGGCCTTCTACGGCACCTGCGACAAGTACCTGTCCAAGAACCCCGACGGCAGCCTCCAGCTGGACGGCATCTGCCTCGTCGCCGGTCTGGGCGGTAAGGATCACCGTGACGGCTCTCTCGCTTACTATTTCAGTGAGCCTGTCGTCTGCAATGACGCCAAAGGCGTCGGCCCTCTCGTGCTGGCCTATACTGAGATGATCGCGAAGAAGTAAGGTTTTCCTTTAATCATTTCTGAAACAACAATGCCCCCGTTTCATGGCTTTGAGCCACTGGAAACGGGGGCATTGTTTTCCTGTATTTTGTTAGCTCTCTTTCAGATTTTAACCATGAACGGCTACAATGGTATACGAGTCGTATTCGCTCAATTCAAAAAGTGTGATCATATCAAATGCTTTTGTCTCTCCCGCAGCAAGCGTCCCAACAAGCCAGCTGTCGCCGCCATATATTCTTCCATCTTTGCGGTATAGCAGCATCACTTTTACCGAAGTCAAATCCTGATCGCTTTTGTTGGTAACTTCTCCCGTAAAGTGCGCATACGCACCCGATTTCACACGATACGGATTGGACACGACCAGCTCCGAAGATTTTACGACCTTAGCGGTTTCTTGGTCTACGATACCATATTTGTTATATTCAATCTTATATTCGGCAGAAGCGGGGTTTTCCGAGGCCGACACAATTACCGACCCTGAGATTTCAACAGTGTCATCGGCAGCAATAGCAGGCAGATAGATCACAGTACTTGTCAGGATCTTATTATCGCTATTCCGGATCACATAGTTTATCTTACTGTTCTTTACCGCTTTGTCTTTGTTGGGATTTTTAATCTTAAAATAATAGAAATTGTAACAGTAGTTAGACCCCTGACGTCCCGTGTAATAATATCCGCAGTCTTCTACAAGCAAACTTTGGAATTGCTCTTCATCCTCTTTTGCAGGTTTGCTTTCTGCACTCGAAGAGCTGCTGGAACTAGCAGGCTCACTCTCCGCACCGGATGCACTACTCGATGCCGGTTTACTTGCCGGACTCGAAGAACTGCTCGAGCTTGCGGGCTGACTCTCTGCGTTGGAGGTACTGCTCGACGAAGAGCTTGTACTGCTGCTTGATGCTGGTTTGCTTTCTGCGTCAGAAGTACTCGTGTTACTACTCGACGTAGGTTTACTCTCCGGACTCGAAGAGCTGTTGGAACTGGCTGGTTCACTCTCAGCACCCGATGTACTGCTGGAACTGGCTGGTTTATTTTCAATGCTTGATGAACTGATAGTCGTGTTCGATGCAGAAGCACTGGCGGAATCAGGCGATGATGGCGCAGGCCCACAGGCCGCCAAAATCATCGTCGACATAACCGCTGAAGCCGCGACAACAGACGACACCCGCAACAGGTGTTTCTTCAATCTCATAAAATCCACTCCTTCTTTTCGTTTGCAAATCCCTAAAAATTTAACCATATAGACATTTTAAGTCTATTATGTTTGTTCGATTATAACACATTCCTCTATATAATGCAATGAAAAGCATAAACTCCACGGTCAAAAGTTAAACTGTATAGACAGAGGATACACTATGGATTATACCGGAATCGGAAAGCGGATTCGTGCAAAGAGGAAGCAACTGGATTTATCTCAGGAAGAATTAGCCGAAA
>CAVJGY010000057.1:7400-7790 GCA_963648915.1 Acutalibacteraceae bacterium
TATTGAAACTGGTTATACCAAGCTCAGCCTGCCTGTGCTGGTGGACATCGCCTGCGCACTGGGTGTGCGGACAGACGACCTGATTTTTGATAAAGACAAAATGGGAAAAGACGAACTTCTCGAGGAAATCACTCTCGAACTGGAAGGCTGCTCCAATGCTCAGCTCCTCGCTTTACGGCAGATCCTCTCTGCATCAAAAGAAGCAATTGACAATTATCTCGCACCTTGAGGTATCACCATGAACCCTCTCCAAATCACCGAGAGCATTTCTCTCATCCCCTATTACCCCGCCTACGAAACCACGCTGGCATGGTATCAGGACAAAACGCTCTGTACGCAGGTCGATAATATTGATTTTGTCTATGACCTCGAAAAGCTCAAACGGATGTA
>CAVJGY010000058.1:0-1967 GCA_963648915.1 Acutalibacteraceae bacterium
GGGATTCATGGAGCTGGAAACGGCCCCGCTGCCCTCCAACACCATCGCCTACCAGCAGAACCGCATCGCCGAGCTGAAGGAGATCAGCGGCAACCGGGACGTCAACCAAGGCGGCGCGACCAGCGGCCTGACCGCGGCTTCGGCCATCGCGGCGCTGCAGGAGGCAGTAAGCAAGCTGAGCCGGGATATGCTCAAGAGCAGTTACCGGGCGTTCGCGAAGGAGTGCTATTTCATCATCGACCTGATGCGGCAGTTCTACGACGAGGAGCGGGTGTTCCGCATCATCGGCAGGACCGGAGAGAGCGAATTCCTGCCCTTCTCGGGTGCGGCGTTGCGGCCGAAACCGGTGGAGAGCATCGGCGGTGTGGAACTGGGAAGCCGCGAACCGGTCTTTGACATCGTGGTGAGCGCGGAAAAGAAATCCACCTTCAGCCGCCTGTCCCAAAACGAGACGGCAAAGGAGTGCTATCAGCTGGGCTTTTTCAAGCCGGAAAATGCAGACGCGGCGTTGGCGGCCTTGGAGATGATGGACTTTGAGGGCATCGAGAAGGTCCGTCAGCGGGTGCGGCAGAACGGGACACTGGCGCAACAGCTGGCACAGATGCAGCTTCAGATGACACAGCTGACCCAGCAGGTGCAGAGCCGGGAGACCCCGCTCAGCGGTGCGGCGGAATCCCTGCCGACCCGGGCGGCGGCGATGGCGATGAAATAATGAAAGGAGCATGAGAATGATCAAAGTGACCTATGCCGAGATGGACGGCCCGGAGGGGCTGACCTATCGGCTGGAAGCGGCCGGGCACGCAGGCTATGCACCCGCCGGACGGGACATCGTTTGTGCGGGGGCGAGCACCCTGATGCAGACCCTCGTCTATCTGCTGGCGGGTGAGGACGGCGTGAAGAGCGACGCTTGGGATGACCCGGACGGCCCGCGTCTGGCGGTGACGGCGATGCCGCCTGTTTCCAAGACGGTGGAGGATGCGTTCGAGTTTGCGAAGGCAGGCTTTGCCCTGCTGACCGAACGCTACCCGGAATATCTGCGGTTCGCGGATACCAGCCGCCGGGGAGAACAGAGCATGATGGATTTGCAGCTCTTTGCCGAGGGCGACGGCGGAGAGGGGACAGAAGCCGCCTCAGCACCCGCCCTCAGCCCGGAGCAGGAGCGGCAGGCCATTGCATCCGGCACGATGAAGCCGAACCGACAGGCGGAGCAGCTGCCTGCACCGAAGCCCTCTGAGCCGGAAACGGCTGAAAAGCCGCCGGAAGCACCCAAAGAAGAACCGCCCCGGCCGCTGCCGCTGAGAATTCCACAAATGGGACGGAACATGGTGGAAAATCTGCATCGCCAGTGGGCGGCAGAAGAGCACGCCCTGCGTCAGGAACACCCGGAGTTCTCCCTCCGGCAGGAATTGCAGAACCCCGAGATGCGCCGTCTGATGCAGCTGCCCGGGATGCGGATGCAGGACGCCTATCGGCTGGCACACTACGACGACACCCTCCGGAAAACGGCACAGACCGTGGAGCAGGGCGTGGTGGAGCGCATCCAGCAGAGAGCCATGCGCCCGGCAGAGAATGGGACTCGTCCGGGCGGTGCGGCCATCACCCGTGCCGATGTCGAGCACATGACCCGAGCCCAGCGCGAGGCGTTGGAGCGTCAGGCGATGCATGGCGCGACCATCCAGTTTTAAGGCTCTGAAAAAGAGCCGGAAGATAAACAAAACAGAGAAAGGACAAAAAACATGAAAAAGACCGAAATGACCCTGAACCTCCAGCTGTTTGCCGATGCAAGCGGTGAGCTGAAGAACACCACCAGCACGATGAGCGAGGAGATGAAGACCTTCTACGAGAAGCGTCTCATCGATCAGGCCGAGCCGCGTCTGGTGCACGACCAGTTTGCGGATTACTACCCGATGCCCCAGAACGGCGGCAAGACCATCGAGTTCCGCAAATACGACAGCCTGCCCAAGGCC
>CAVJGY010000058.1:2036-7715 GCA_963648915.1 Acutalibacteraceae bacterium
CGCAAATACGACAGCCGGCCCAAGGCCAAGACCCCGCTGACCGAGGGCGTGACCCCGAACGGTCAGGCGTTGACCGTGTCGACCGTCACCAGTGACCTCCACCAGTACGGTGGTTGGACTCCGCTGACCGATGTGCTGCAGATGACCGCCATCGACAACAACGTGGTGCAGGCCACCCGCGTTCTGGCTAGTCAGGCCGGCCGCACGCTGGACACCATCACCCGCGATGTGCTGGCGGGCGGCACGAACGTCATCTACGCGCCCAAGGTCGCGTCGGACGGCACCGAGACCGCGGTCACCAGCCGCCGCGGTCTGGACAAGACCTGCACCCTGACCCCGAAGCTGTTCTTTCAGGCGGCGGCACAGCTGGGCGCGATGAACGCCGACCCCATCGGCGACAGCTACATCGCCATCATTCACCCCTATGCGGCCTACGACCTCAAGACCTGCAAGGAGTGGATCGAGGTTCACAAGTACGCCGCACCCGAGGCCATGTTCCGGGGCGAGATCGGCAAGCTGGGCAACATCCGATTCATTGAGACCAGCGAGGCGAAGATCTGGAAGGACAACACCTGCCCCGGCACGGGCAGCAGCTATCTTGCGGTGTTCGGCACTCTGGTGCTGGGCGCACATGCCTATGGCGTGACCGAGCTGGAAGGCGGCGGTCTGGAGCACATCGTCAAGCAGCTGGGCTACGGCGACGACCCGCTGAACCAGCGCGCTTCCGTGGGCTGGAAGGGTATGCGCGCGGCAGAGCGTCTGGTGGAGCAGTACATGGTGCGTATCGAGAGCGTGTCCAGCTATTCCGAGAGTGCAGCAGCGAACTAAACAGGAGGAGCAGCAATGAGCGAAAACAAGAAGATGGTGCGTATCCGGCTGTTCAAGGACAACAGCCGCTATCAGGGCGACCTGTTCGTCAGCGTGAACGGCGTGAACTACAAGATCCGCCGTGGCGTGGAGGTGGAAGTCCCGCCCGAGGTGGCGGAGGTGCTGGAACACAGCCAGCAGCAGGACGAGCACACCGCCGCCCGCATTGCGGCGGCAGAGAACACCGTCCTGTAATCATAAGATGAGTCTGCCCGGCGGGGAGCTGCCCTGCCGGGTATTTTTAGAAAGGAGAAGAAAATGACAGCAGGAGAAGCTTTGGAGCGGGCGGAGGAGCTTCGGCCGGGAAGCCGTATCCCACGCGAGACCCGTCAGCAATGGCTGCGGGAGCTGGACGGGATGCTCCGGACGCGCTACTTTGCCCGGAGCGACACCAGTGCATACGACAAGGTGGGTGCAGACCGGAACTGGGACAGGGGACTGCGGGACGAGGTGGTCCTGCTGACGCCCGAACCCTTCGACGCGCTCTATCCACATTATCTCTGTGCGCGGAACGATGCCGCCCTCGGCGAGACCGACCGTTACGCCGGAGAGCAGGCGCAGTATAACAGCCTTCTGGCAGAGCTGGCGGCATGGCTGCGGCGGGAATATCCGCCAAAATCAAAGACCCAATGGAAATGGTAAGGAGGGGAGAAGATGATGCTGACAAACCACACCCGTCTACAGAACAGCCGCACCCTGCTGCGGGCGTTCGGCGGACTGAATGAGACCTACGGCTGCACCGAGGCAGAGTACAGCGCGGGGATCAACCTTTCGGCGCGGAATTTTCCGGTCCTGAGCACCCGCAGACCCCGCCGGAAGCTGGGCGGGATGGCGAAGGTCAACGGGATGTACCACCTGAACGGACTGCTGGTCGTCAGCGGGAAGGACCTGCGCTACACGCCCGACGGAGAAGCAACAAAGGTGCTGACGAATGCCGTCTCGGACAGCAAAAAGACGATGGTGGGCATTGGAACGAAAATTTTGATTTTCCCGGACAAGCTGGCCTACGATACCGCCGAGCACAGCGTTTCGGCACTGGGGGCACTCTGGGAGAACGGTACGGGCACGGTCGAGCTTGAGCCTTGCGATGCGTCGGGCACGACCTACGAAATTACTCGTTTTGGCCGTACCGAACCCGAAGACCCCAAGGACGGACAGCTCTTCCTGAAGGTGGCCGACACCGCCGACCCGTGGCGAAGCGACAGCGTACTGGAGGTGTACAGTGCGGTCTCGGGCAACTGGTCGGCCATCGCGCTGGACTACTGCCGCATCTCGGCGGAGGGCATCGGGAAGGACTTCAAGGAGTGGGACACCATCACCCTGAGCGGCACGGCGGCAGAGCAAGCCGACCAATGGGAAGAACTGGACGGAGAGAAGATCGTCTATGAGGTGCAGGAAAACTGGCTTCGGGTCAAGGCGACGCCCGGCGGAAAGCTCTTCTACGGCAAGCTCGTCCATGAGGGGACGACCGCCCACTGGGTCAGCCTGAATGGAAACAACACCAAGCTCTACAAAATGAGCGGAAGCGTCCGGCTGGAACGCCGCGTTCCCAATCTCGATTATCTGACCGAGTGCGACAACCGGGTCTGGGGATGCTCGAGCGCGGAGAACGTCATCTACGGCTCAAAGCTGGGCGACCCGACCAACTGGTTCTCCTATCGCGGCATTGCGGCGGACAGCTACGCCGTGACCGTCGGCAGTGACGGCGCATTCACCGGGGCGGCGACCTGCATGGGCTCGGCATTGTTTTTCAAGGAGAACACTCTCCACAAGCTGTACGGCTCGCGGCCGTCGGATTTCCAGCTCAGCTCTCTGCACTGCTGCGGCGTGGCGAAGAATGCGGGAAAGAGCCTCTGTGTCCTGAACGAGACGCTCTACTATCTCTCGACCGACGGCGTGATGGCGTGGGACGGCAGTCTGCCGACCAAGGTCTCCAACGCACTGGATTCCAGTCGGATGGCGAATGCGCAGAACGTCGCGGGTGGTGTGCTGGATGGCCGGTACTATCTCCACTTGGAGCGCGGCGAGGAAAAGCGGCTTCTGGTCTACGATACTGAGCGCGGATTCTGGCAGGAAGAGGATGTCTGCTCGCAGGAGATGTGCTCGACGGGAAATCAGCTCTACCTCTGGGACGGAGAAGCTCTCTGGGCGGCTGATCCCAGCCGAGAGCCGGACTGGGAGAACACTGACGGTGTGGAGACGGAGGTGAGCTTTGAGCTGGTGACGGGCGACATCGGGCAGGACAAGGCCGAGGAGCAGTATCTCTCCCGGCTGACCCTCCGTCTGGATGCCGAAGCGCAGAGCAGGCTGGAAGTCTCGGTGAGCTACGACGGCGGGAACTGGGAGAAGCTTGCAACGCTGGCCGCCGACGGGAAGCGGAAGCACTTCGACCTGCCCTTTGTGCCGAGAAGGTGCGATACTCTGCGGCTTCGCTTGCAGGGGACGGGACAGCTCACCCTGCGGAGCATCGCAAAGACCCTTGCTTCGGCAAAGGGGAATATCATGAACTGAAAGGAGAAGGTCAATGGCAAGCATCAGCGGACTGGGAAAGCTCGGACTTCCCAAGCTCAGCGAGGAGATGAACCCGGAGGATGCCCGCGTTCTGCGGAGCTATCTGTATCAGATGCAGGAGCAGCTGCAATACATCCTGTCCAATCTGGACGTGGAAAATCTGTCGGAGGAGCTGCAAAGCCAGCTCCGGGATCTGCAATAAAACAAGAGAGGTGAAAGAATGTCGACCCAGAAAAAGAAGGAAGAACAGGTCACGCCGGAGGTGCAGAACAGCCCCGAAGCGGCCTACACGACCACCGGACTGAACAGCCGTCAGGACGTTGAGAATGCCCTGAAGGAGGCGCAGTATCAGCCGTCTCAGAAGGTGCAGGATGCGGAAGCCGCCCTGAAGCAGTGGCAGGAGAACCGCCCGGCGGATTATCAGAGCCGCTATCAGAACCGGATGGACACCCTGCTCGACCAGCTGAACAGCCGGGAGAATTTCCGCTATAATTACGCGCTCGACCCGCTGTATCAGCAGTACGCGCAGATGTACACCCAGAATGCGGCCAATGCCAGCGCGGATGCGGCAGCACAGGCAGCAGCTCTGACGGGCGGATACGGCTCGAGTTATGCCGTCAGTGCGGCACAGCAGGCGGATCAGCAGCAGATGAACGGCCTGAATGCGGCCATCCCGACCCTGTATCAGTTGGCACTGGATACCTACAACAGCGACGGCGACGCGCTTGTGACCCAGCTCGACCAGCTGGGCGTGCAGGAAGAAAACGCCCAGAAACTCTACAATGACCAGCTTGCGGACTATTACACCCAGCTGGAACAGAAGGGCAGTGACTACAACACGGCCTATGCGCGGGACTACGGCCAGTATCAGGATTATTTGAGCCAGCTGGATAACCTGCACGGGTATTATTCGACGCAGGAGCAGGCGGAGGCTGCCCAGAAGCAGCAGAGGTTCAACAATGCGATGACCGTTCTGGGTCTGCTGGGCGATTTCGTGCAGACAATGTTCACGGGAACGGCAGGCCTCGGCTCGATGGCAAGCAGCCTGCTGAACACCGGATACAACATCTATTCGGGCGACCGCGCATATGAGGCCAGCCGTGCCGATGCTGCATGGAACCAGCAGATGCAGGAGCAACAGCGTCAGGACAATCTGACCCAACAGCAGTACAGCAATGAGCAGGCAGAGCGTCAGTATCAGGACAGCCTGAAGCAACAGCAGTTCAACAACAACGTCACCACCGAAAAGCTGAACATCGCAAAGGGCGAGTGGGCCTTGAAGCAGGCAAAGGCGGCGCAGAGTGCAGCCAAGGCAAGCAGTGCGGCCAGCACCAGCAGCACCCCGGCCAGCACGCCCACCAGCAAGCTGACGGGCGGAAACCTGAATGTCGGCAGGAGCAGCAGTATGAACGGAACGGTCGTTCCCTATGAGGCGGCACGAATGCGCAGTCTGGGACGAAGCGACAGTGCCATCCGCACCGCATTGCTCAAAAACGGCTATACCAACGCTCAGGTCACGGCCATCCTGAAACAGATGAACAGTTGAATCTACCAATGAACCGTCCGGCAGACCGCCGGGCGGTTTTTGCTGTGCGAAAATAGAACGTATAAATGAATGATTTTTGAGGCTGTAAAAAAGATGGTCGAAAAATTCAAAAAAGAGTTGACAAAACCCGAACTCCATGCTAAAATAAACGAGTCGTCCGGCTCATGGATGACAAACAAAATCGAATCTGGGCGTGTTCCCGAGTGGCCAATGGGGACAGACTGTAAATCTGCTGCTTTTCAGCTTCGGTGGTTCGAATCCACCCGCGCCCACCAAGGACTCCAGTATCCGAACCGGGTACTGGAGTTTCTGTTTTGTGGAAATTTTTATCGGGGCACTGGCGGGTGGATTCGAACAGCATCGGCCGCCGCCTCACGTCCCGGCGGCAAAAAAGCCCCAGTGGGGCTTTTTTAGATGCGCGGCTTGCGCAATCCACCCGCGCCCACCAAAAAGACCAGCGTAATAATTACGCTGGTCTTTTGTTATATCCGAAATCTTGAAACTCACGCTCGACAGGGCGCGGGGGGATCCGAATAGGGCGGCAAAATTTCCAACTCTCAAAACCAATCGGAGCAAAACCGTCTGAAATGGGCTAGGAAAAGGCGGGGACATCCGATATAATAAAAGCTGCCGAACGGCGATTTTTCAAGCGGATAAAGTTAGCTGAAACTAATCTTTTGAGAGGAGGAGTCGGGGATGTATCGCGAGCCTGAATTCCACCAGCAGGGGGCGGTTTTGCTGGCACAGAGCGGCGG
>CAVJGY010000059.1:0-7679 GCA_963648915.1 Acutalibacteraceae bacterium
CTCGCGGCTGACGACTTATTTATTTTATCACAGAAGCGATTTTTTGTCAAGTCTTATTTTTTAGAAGCTTTTCGACTTGAGAAGTGGTTCTCAATGTCGTTTCGCTTGGTGCTCGAGTATAATACCATACTGCCGCCCTCTTGTCAACACTTTTTTCCAAATTTTTTAAAAATCTTTTCTCGTTCCCTATTTTACTCGTCCAGAAGCCGCAATCGCATCCATTGCAGGATCTTTCTCTCCCGCCGGGAGATCTGCACCTGTGTCGTGTGCAGGATCTTCGCCGTGTCGCTCTGGGTGCGGTTTCCATAGAAGCGAAGCTGTATCAGCCGCCTGTCCTCCTCCGGCAGGCTTTCCAGCACCTCCTCCAATCCGATCTTGTCTGCCAGCTCCTCTTCGGGGGATTCTACCGGGATGTCCATCTGGTGCTCATCGTCCTCCCGATTCTCAGGCGTCAGACTGAGTGCCGGCTGTGCCGCCTGAATCGCAAGGGTGATGTTCTCCACACTCTCTCCAAGCTCTTCCGCCAATTGCGACAAGGTCGGCTCGCTCCCACATATCTTATGGTGATGTTCGCGTGCCGCATTGATCCGCATCCCCAGTTCCTTTAAGGAGCGGCTGACCTTCACCGTTCCGCCGTCTCGGAAAAGCTTTCGTATCTCACCCAGAATGACCGGCACGGCATAGGTCGAGAAGCAGACGCCCCGCGACTCGTCGAATCCGTCATACGCCTTTATCAATCCCATACAACCCGCGCTGTACAAATCGTCGTATTCCAGTCCTCTCCCCCGAAACCGTCCGGCGCAGGAATGCACCAGTCCCAGATTTTGCTCGATAAAGCTGCTCCGCCGGGTCTTATCCGATACCATTTCGACCGCTCCTTACTCTTATTATGTAGCAGTCTCCCGTTCGTCCAACCGTTTCGTCAGGGTCACCCGCGTTCCGCCGCCCACACGAGAGCTGACCGTCACCTTATCCATGAAGCTCTGCATCACCGAGAAGCCCAGTCCCGACCGCTCGTCCGGGTTTCCGGTCGTAAAGAGGGGCTGCATCGCCTTGGAGATGTCCGGTATCCCTACTCCCTTATCTATAATGGTGATCTTTACCTGTCGGTTCGGATAAACTGCAATCGTCATAACGATGCTTCCAACTTTATCCGGGTAGGCGTGAACGATGCAGTTCGTCACAGCCTCCGACACTGCCGTCTTGATATCGGCCAACTGCGGCACGGTCGGGTCGTACCGCGCCAGAAATGCCGCTGCTGCTCCGCGTGCAAAGCTCTCATTGACGCTGAGCGAATCGAACTGAATTTTCGTGGTGTTTTCCGCTTTCATTTCTTTAGCCCTCCTGTTGTTCCCCGGCACAGGGGATGTTCGCCAATTGCAGCACCCGCCGCAGCTGCTCAGGTGCGTGCTGTACCTTGATGTTTCCGCCCAGCGTTTTCGCGCACCGCTGACGCCCTAAAATCAGCCCGATGCCCGAGGAATCCATAAATCCGACCCCGCCGAAATCCATCACCAGAAGGTGCGGCGTCCGGTTGAGCAGTTCATCGTCTAACTGAATGCGGAGGTTCTGCGCCGCGTCGTGGTCGATCTCTCCCGCGAGATACGCATACAGCACGTCATCCGCCGTACTGAAAGTCACAGTTGCCATAGCTTGTCCGTCCTCTCCGAAAATTTGCAACAAAAAATCCCGTACACTTTTGTATCAGTGTACGGGATAATGCGGATATTTTTTAGGGAAGTCTGTCGTCAGCGGTTTTCCAGCTGCTCTGCAGCTTCCAGTGCGATGTTCTCACTGCCGCAGATAAGCAGACCACGACGGCTGTTGGCGCGTGCCAGCTTGACCGCCTCTTCCAGCGTCTCACAAAGCTCTGCGTCGAAATGGTAGCGTGCCAGTTCCAGCAGACGCTCATTCAGGGTGCGGTCGATGCCCTGCGGCGTGACGAGGAACACCTTATCAAAGGGGTTCTCGCTCATACCGGGCATGGTAGACTTATCCTTTTTCTGCTCCTCCGGGGTCAGGCCGGTCTCCAGAGCCGCAAAGAAGGCCTCTGCGCCCTCCTCCGCCGACAGGCCGATGACCGCGCTCATATGGCGCACTTTTGCCATATTGAGGACGCGGAGCAGGGCTGCGGCCTGCTGGGGCGTCCGGCAGGCATCCAGAATGACGAGCGGCTTGGAGGAAAGCACCCGGATGCTGCTCCGGTTCTCGACAGCGGCCAGACCCTCGAGGATAGCGTCATCCTCGATTTCAAAGCCTTTGCGCCAGAGCGCGAGAGCCAGCTCTACCGCCATCGCTGCATTTCCGGCCGCATGACGGCCCAGAAAGGCCAGCGGAACGGTATATCCACCGTAGTCGATCTGACTGGTGAATTTCTCGGCCTCGAGGAAGCCGATGTCCTCCGGGTCGGGCACGACCAGCTCACAGTTTGCCTTGCCAGCGGCCACGATAAGCTCACTCAAAGCAGCCTTCGGCTGTTCGGGTGCGGTCACGCAGACCGAGCCCTCTCGCATCACGCCAGCAGCCAGTGCCGCCGAACGCTCGATGGAGCTGCTCACACCGTCCGGGCCGATGGACGTCACAGCGCAGACCGGCATCTTGGGCAGTGCCGCCGCCAGACCTGCGTCGGTCATCTCGACGACCGCCAGCTTGCAGCCTGCCTCGGCAAAGCAGCGTGCGGCTGCGGCCAGCTCTGCCGCCGGGCGGGGCAGAGGCTTTCCGGCCGACAGTGCGTCCACGGCATTGGAGAGCAGAACCTCATCCACGGGCTCACCGTTGATACGGATGCGGCGTTCCATCGGCTCACAGCCTGCGCGATAGAAGCCGACCGGGAAGCCAGCCGCCTTGAGGATCGCCGCCAGCAGTCCGGCCACGGTCGTCTTGCCTGCCGTGCCAGCCACACCTACAAACGCCACCTGTTCCACACTGACGGGCAATGCCGCCCGCAGCTCCTCTGCCGGGGCGAAGCCGTCCGGCAGAGCGGCAAAATACTGATTCACCTGTTCGTTCGTCATTGCGTCAGTCCTCATTTCGATGTTTGTAGAGCAGCCAGCACATCCGGCAGAGTGCCAGCACGAACATGCCCACCAGAAGTCCGGTCATCACGCCGCCGAAGTCGATCCAGACGTCCGTGACCTGACTGCTCCGACCCGGCGAGAAAATCTGGATTGTCTCGTCGATCAGTGCCGTCAGCAGACCGCCTAAGATCGGCCACGACATGTGCTTGACAAAATGGCGGGTATACACCCGAAGGCAGAGCATCAGCAGAAAGCCCTCGAGCATATATTCACAAAAATGTGCCAGCTTGCGGATGATGTGCATCGTGACATGGTTCGCTACGCCGGGCATTCCCAGATGGACGAGTACCTTCTTGACGAATGCCAGAACGCGTCCGCTTGCCGCAGACGACACCTCTGCGACCTGCATCGAGTTCGAGAAGATGAACACGATGCAGGCGATCAGTCCGAAGGTAAAGATGACCCGTCCGGCAATAAGCCACGGCGAATACTTTTCTGTGCGAAGATTTTTTTCCTGCATGGACAGCCTCAGCCCAGAGCCTTGATGCTCTGCTCGATGTTTGCCAGCTTATCCTGACTCTTGGCGTGCTTTGCGCGGATATCCTCCACCAGAGCCGCCGGAGCACGCTCGACAAACTTCGGATTGTTCAGCTGGTTCTCGAACATTGCCAGTTCCTTCTCAGCCTTGGTCTTCTCCTTGTTCAGACGCGCCAGCTCCTTGTCGCGGTCGATCAGCTCCATCATCGGGATGAAGCCGCGGGCCGCATGGGTGGACACCTGAACCATGCCGTCGGTGCTGCCCTCATACTTCTCGGTGAAGGTCACATCGGTCGCGAAAGCAAACTTTGCCAGATAGACCTGTGCCTTCTGGAACGGGGCGGCATCGGCCGTCTCGATGATCATGCTGGTCTTTTTCGCGGGGTGGACATTCATCTCGGTGCGCATGGTGCGGACAGCCTTGATATAGTCCATGACCTTCTCGAAGGCTTCCTCTTCCTCGGCCCAGTTCAGCTTCTCGTCGAAGGTCGGCCAAGCCTGCGTCATGATGGTCTCCGCAGAGCCGGGCAATGCCTGATACAGCTCCTCGGTGATGAACGGCATGAACGGATGGAGCAGCTTGAGAGACTTGTCCAGAACATAGACCAGCACACGGCGTGCGGTGTCGGCCTGCTCTGCATCGCCGGAGTTCAGGCGGGGCTTTGCAATTTCGATGAACCAGTCGCAGTAGACGTCCCAGATGAAGCTGTTGATCTTTGCAACAGCCAGACCCATCTCGTAATGGTCGAGGTTGTCGCTCATCGCACCAGCGACCTGATTCAGCTTGGTGAGCACCCACTTGTCGCTCATGTCCAGCTTGGACTCGTCGGGCAGACCCGGCTCGAAGTCCTCAGGCAGGTTCATCAGGACGAAACGAGTTGCATTCCACAGCTTGTTTGCAAAGTTGCGGGCTGCCTCGACCTTCTTTTCAATATAGCGCATGTCGTTGCCGGGGGTCGAGCCGTCCAGCAGCATGAAGCGGAGTGCATCTGCGCCGTACTTTGCAATGACCTCCAGCGGGTCGATGCCGTTGCCGAGGCTCTTGGACATCTTGCGGCCCTGACTGTCGCGGACGATGCCGTGGATGCAGACCGTGCTGAAGGGTGCTTTGCCGGTATAGGCCAGACCGGAGAAGATCATGCGGCTGACCCAGAAGCCAATGATGTCGTAGCCCGTGACGAGGGTGTTGGTGGGATAGAAGTACTTCAGATCCTCGCTCTCCTCGTTCGGCCAGCCCAGCGTGCTGAACGGCCACAGAGCAGAAGAGAACCAGGTGTCCAGCGTATCCGGGTCCTGCGTCATCTTGCCGCCGCACTTCGGGCAAGAGCAGGGTGCAGACTTTGCGACCACGGTCTCGCCGCAGTCGTCGCAGTACCAAGCCGGGATCTGGTGGCCCCACCACAGCTGGCGGCTAATGCACCAGTCACGGGTGTTCTTCATCCAGTTCATATAGTTCTTGGTGAAGCGTTCCGGGACGAACTTGATCTCGCCCTTCTCGACGCTCTCGATGGCGGGCTTTGCCAGAGGCTCCATCTTGACGAACCACTGCTTCGAGACCATCGGCTCGATGGTGGAATGGCAGCGGTAGCAGGTGCCGACCTCATGCTTGAGCGGCTCGATCTCCTTCAGGAAACCGCCTGCCTCGAGGTCTGCGAGGATGGCCTTGCGTGCCTCGAGGGTCGTCATGCCTGCGTACTTGCCGCAGTCGAGGACTTCCGGCTCGTTGATGGTGTTCTTGCCAGCTGCAAACAGAGCGTCCGCCGCGGCCTTGTCCTCTGCGCCGGTCATGTGGCCGTCGTAGGTAAAGACGCGGACGATGGGCAGGTCATGGCGCAGACCGACCTCAAAGTCGTTGGGGTCGTGTGCCGGGGTGATCTTGACAACGCCCGTGCCCTTCGTCATGTCGGCGTGCTCGTCGCAGACGATGGGGATCTCCTTATTCAGCAGCGGCAGGATGACATGGCAGCCGTGCAGATGTGCATAGCGGGGGTCATCGCCGTTGATAGCAACAGCGGTATCGCCCAGCATGGTCTCGGGACGGGTCGTTGCCAGCTCCAGCATCTCGCCAGTCTCCTTGACCGGGTAGAGCAGATGCCAGAAGTTGCCGTCCTTTTCCTCATACTCGACCTCAGCGTCCGAGATGGAGGTGTTGCAGTGCGGGCACCAGTTCACCATGCGGTTGCCGCGGTAGATGAGGCCCTTGTCGTACAGGTTGACGAACACTTCCTTAACGGCCTCGGAGCAGCCCTCGTCCATCGTGAAGCGTTCACGCTGCCAATCGCAGCTCGTGCCGAGCTTTTTCAGCTGGCTGACGATGCGGTTGCCGTACTTGGTTTTCCAGTCCCAAGCACGCTCGAGGAAACCATCACGGCCGACCATCTCCTTGGTCAGACCCTCTGCACGCATGGCCTCCACGACCTTAGCCTCCGTTGCGATGGAAGCATGGTCCGTGCCGGGGACCCACAGTGCGGCATAGCCCTGCATCCGCTTGGTGCGGATGAGGACGTCCTGCATGGTGTTGTCCAGCGCATGACCCATGTGCAGCTGTCCGGTGACGTTCGGAGGCGGCATCACGATGGTATAAGGCTTCTTGTCCGGATCGGCCTCCGTGTGGAAATAGCCGCCGTCCAGCCAGAACTGGTAGATCCGATCTTCCACCTGACTGGGGTCGTACTGTTTTGCGAGTTCTTTCATTGTAACCTCCCAAATTGTGGCGCGTGGGGTGCAAAAAAGCCGCCCCACGGATTCTTCCCATGGGACGGCTGTAAGTTTTACATACCGCGGTACCACCCAAATTGCGCCGCACAGAACACTGTGCCGCGCCCCTTGATGCCCCGATAACGTGGGGCAGAACCGGAGACGACTACTCTCTTCACCGCCTCTGCTCAAAAGTGACAGCACGCCAGCCAGCCTTGCCGGGCTTTCACCTTCCCCCGGCTCTCTGCCAAAGCCACGCTCAGCGCACACTCTTTTTCATCGCATTTATAACAAAGAATATAACGGCTTTGACGCGATTTGTCAATCTTTTTCAGAAATTTTTCATTCAGTCGGCATGTTGTCTCCACGCCCTCAGCTGTTCCGCCTTTCTCCAGAACGGGCCATTGAACCATGCCGGAAGGTAGAGCATCGAAAGCAGCTTTGCTCTTCTCCAAGCTTTCCATTGCGGCGGTGCTTGAAAGTTTTTTATGAGCTCACAGCGTTGGTGCACTTTTTCCACAAGCTTTCTGCGCATCTCTTTATCTGGGTAATGTGCATCCAGCATTGCATAGTACACGTCCGAACAAACGATCAGAAGTTTTTCTTCTGCCGATTCATTCAACCTGCCCGGCACTGTTTTTGTCCGTTCACAGATCCGTTCCCATGCTTCGATTTCAGAATACTTTCGCGCTGTAAATTTTGATCTGTACGCAGACTCCTCTGTCTGCACATAATAATATAGCTCAGATTCCAGCCGAGTATACCGACCTGCCCGGAGAAATGCTTCGCAGAAAAACAGCGTATCCTCACCAATTGAAATATTTTCCTCGAATCGCAGATCCTTCACAAGCTCATGTTGATACAAGACGCCCCAACACTGAACATTAACTCCAAGCGTTCCTCCATAAAAGCACTCCTCTAATCGGAAGATTCTTTTTTCCGGTTCGTCTACTAATAAAGGCATTTCTATTTTTTGTGAAGTTACTATCTGACGCCGACATGCCACGATTATTTCATGTTGACTACAAGCCACCTGACACAGCCATTCTAAATACTGTCGTGCCACCAAATCATCCGCATCTATAAATGTGATGTAGTCTCCTTGTGCCACATCCATTCCATAGTTTCGTGCTGAGGAAACGCCACCGTTTTTCTTCTGAAATGGACGTATCCGTTTGTCTTTCTGAGCATATTCCTGCATGATATTCCAACAGTTATCCGGCGATTCATCATCGACTAAAATCACCTCAAAATTCTGATAGGTCTGTGCAAGAATGCTGTCCAAACAAGCCGGCAGATATTTTTCAACCTTGTATACCGGAATAATAATTGAAACCAGCAGCTCACTTTTCATACCTTACCTCAACTGTTCCTTGGTTTGTCAAAGCTCAATCGTCATTTCTATAAACTTTTTCAACTGTCAAAAAG
>CAVJGY010000060.1:0-1104 GCA_963648915.1 Acutalibacteraceae bacterium
GGTATAGACGTAGCAGGCGTCCGCCTTGCCGTCCTTGACCGCCTGCAACGCTTTCTCGCGGCTGTCGCACAGGAGATAGGCTGCATTTTCCGCCCGGTCGTCAACGATATCCTCTTCCTGTCCGCTCACAATGGCGACAGTGTCGATGCTGCCGCTGAAATCCCGGCGGACGACCCGGGCCGTTGTCATCTGCATGTAGGAATCCGTCGCCACGCCCCGCTGGAAATTCGGCGTCTTTCCGCTGGGATAACGGCAGTCGATGATGACGTCGGTCATGTTGTTGTACGCCCACAGCTCCAATTCCTGACGGTCTTTCGGGACATAGATGGTATAGGGCAGACCCGCCATCTCCATGAGCTCTGCGAAGTATTCCGGCGTGATGCCCGTCAGCTCCCCGTTCTCCGAAAACGAATAGGGGTCGCGGTCGGGCTGACCTGTCACGGTGATGGTCTTTTCGCCGCTCTGCACGGCCTCGATGTAGGCCTTTTCCCGCTTGTTAAAGACCAGCTGCTCCGTCGTGCTGCTGGAATAGTTGTCCTCCCGCAGACGGCTCTGCCAGTCGCCCTCGTTGATGTCCATCTGCTCGATGCCGTAGTTGACCTCGTCCAGAAGCTCGGTATCGCCCTTCCGGACAATGACATAATACTGCTCCTCGGCAAATTCGGCCACGACCCGCTCCCCGGGACGCTTCCGGATGGAGGTCGTGACAATGGCATCCACTGCGCCGCTCTGCAGAGCCTCGGTCAATTCCTGCTCGTTCGCATAGCTCTTTGTCCGGTAGACGATGCCCACGTCATGCGCAAACTTTGCAAAGTCCTGATTGCGGGTGTTCCCCATCATCTGTCCGATGGTTTTCCCGTTCAGCGCGAAATAGTCCCGCTCCTCAAAGCGTTCATCGTCCGTCCGGACGCAGACCTGTGCCTTGCTGACGCCGATGGGCTCAGAAAAATCAAATTCTTCCGCTCTTGCTGTGGTTTTCCGTGCGGCCGTCGTCATGTCGATCTCGCCGTCCCGCAGCATGTCCAGCGTTTCCGCCCAGCTGTTGTTGTAGCCGACATACTCATAATTCAGGTCGGCATACCGCTGAAGCAGGGACAGGAATTC
>CAVJGY010000060.1:1114-7211 GCA_963648915.1 Acutalibacteraceae bacterium
TAGCTTCCGTCGTCGTTGATCTCGTGATAGCCCGGATACGCAAAAAATCCGACCTTCACCGTCCGCACTACCGAATCCTGCCGCACGACCGTCGTGTTGTTCGTCAATTGCTCTGCGTCCGCCGCCACATTGAGCAGGCTGCTGCTCATCATCAGCAGCACAGCCAGCAGCATCGCCGCCATCCGCCAAAGCGTTTTTCTCCGTTGCCCACGCATCGTTTTTCAATTCCTCCACACCGTGTCCGTCCACGATCTGTTTTTTGCGATATATGGTTATTGTAACATAGCCCCTTGGGTGAAATCAATCGGTTTTGGGGCAGTTCTGCTCGTTTTTTGTTTTTTCTGCACAAAAACCGACGGCAAAGCCCGAAAATGGCTCTGCCGTCGGTTTTCGTTTCTTATTTTCAGTTCATCAGCTTCGCCGGGTCGAGGTATTTCTCATCCTGCTTGACCTCAAGGTGGACATGGCTCTCCTCGGCGCACTCACAGCTGACACTGCCGACCTTACCGAGGGTGTCTCCGACATCCACGGTATCGCCCGGCTTTACTTTCGCGTCCGAGATGCCGCAGAGACGCCAGATGCGGTCCGCGCTGTCTTTGATCTCAACGACCTGACCCCAGTTGCCGTCGCTGCCCGCCGTCACGACCTTTCCCGCTGCAGGTGCACAGACGGTGCTGCCCTTTTCGCAGGCGTAGTCGATGCCGTTGTGGGTGCGCCAGTCGCCCAGCGTCTTGTTATAGACCAGCTCATCACCGCTGTAGCCGTTTAAGATACGACCCGAGACAGGCTGTGTGGACGCAGGCGCAGCTGAGCTGCTGGCAGGTGCGGATTCGGTGTGCAGCGCGGAGGGTTCGCGCACCGAACCAGAGCCAGACGCCCCACCAGAATAGGAGGACGATGCGGCGCGCGGTGCGCTCGACGCACTGGGTGCGGGCTTGGGAACATTGCTGACGCTGTTTGCGGCCTCGGTGGTTTCCTGCTGCCATTCGTATTCCTCCTCCGGGATGATTTGAATTCCTTCGTCGATGCCCGGCGCAGCACTGGCCGGGTCTTTGGCTTTCTCGATGCTCTGTTTCAGCTCGTCGCGGACGGTGCGGACAGCCCAGACTCCGGCTGCTGCCGCCGCCAAAAGGCAGGCAAGCAGAGCCAGAGCAAAGCCTTTCTCCCGCAGAAACCTTTTGATCTGTTCCATGGTTCGTTTACTCCAATCCATCGTTTGTGTATGTTCTACTCTGGTTGTAGTGTGCGATGCCCGCAGGAAATTTATTCAGCTCTGCATACAAAAAAGGGCCTCCCGTTTCCGGGAGGCCCTTGCGCTGTCTTGGAAGATCAGCTGCGGCGGCTGTTGTTGCCCAGCAGACGGACGACATACAGGAAGATGTTGATGAAGTCCAGATAGAGGGTCAGTGCGCCGTAGATGGAAGCCTTTTCTGCCAGCTCTGCATCGCCTGCATAGTAGGCATACATCTGCTGAAGCTTCTGGGTGTCATAGGCGGTCAGCAGCATAAAGACGACGAGGCCGATGCCGCAGTAAAGCACCGTGCTGCCGAAGCCAAGGCCGAACAAACCGCCGACCAGACCGGTCACGATGAGGGCAACGAGAGCCATCATCAGGCGCGGGCCCCAGCCCGTCAGGTCTTTGTGGGTGGTCGAGCCGTAGAAGGCCATCAGGCCGAAGTAGACGGCCGTGCCAAGGAAGGCCATCACCAGCGTGCCTACCGAGAAGGCGATGAAGTAGTAACTCAGCACCATGCCGTTTATCAGCGCGTACCCGAAGAAGGTCGCCCGTGCCGCCTGAACGGACATGTTCTGCACACGGGAGCTGAGGATGAACACCAGTGCCAGCTCCGCAATGGTGAGGACCAGATACAGCGAATCCACCAGATAAATCAGCGAAGTCGTTGCGGTCAGATAGGCCATTGCGAAGGTGATGAGCAGCCCGCAGGCCATCCAGCGGTACGTGCGGGTCATATAGTCCGCCGCATTCATCGACGGTTCCGCATAGCCGCGGTCATAATTTCTGTAATCCATTGTGGAACTCCTCCAGTCTTTTTCCATCGGAGACGGGGCGAATGATTCTTTCGCCTTGCTCCGGTCTATGAAATATAGTATACTGCATAGAAATGAACGATTCATGAAAAAGGCTGTGATATTCTATGTCTCTTGGACTTTATCTGCATATTCCCTATTGTTTTTCCAAATGCCGCTACTGTGATTTCTATTCCGCACCCGGAAAACGGGGCGTTCCGCCGGAGTACACCGACGCACTGCTGCGGGAGCTTTCCCGCTTTTCGCCTGACATGCCGCTCCATCCGGACACGATTTATTTCGGCGGCGGCACGCCCAGTCTGCTCGACCCAGCGGATGCCGCCCGGCTCATTTCGGCCGCACAGCCCGCACCGGGTGCCGAGATCACCCTCGAAGTCAACCCCGAGACGGTGGACGAGGAAAAGCTCCGGGCCTTCCGGGAAGCCGGGGTCAACCGCATCTCCTTCGGCGTCCAGTCGGCACGGGATACCCAGCTGAAAACGCTGGGCCGTCCCCACACCGCAAAGCAGGCACGCGCGGCGTTCCGAGCCGCCCGGAATGCAGGCTTCACCAACATCAGCGGCGACATCATGCTGGCTCTGCCCCATTATACGCAGGCTGAGTTTGACGAGACACTGGAGCTTATCGAGGAGGGCGGCGCGACCCACGTCTCAGCCTATCTGCTGAAAATCGAGCCGGATTCCGCCTTCGGCAAGAACCCGCCCGAGGGTCTGCCCTCGCCCGACGATGCCGCCGACTTCTACCTCTACGCGGTCGAGCAGCTGGAACACCACGGCTATCAGCAGTATGAAATCTCCAATTTCGCCAAACCCGGCTACGAGGGAAAGCATAACCTCATCTACTGGGACTGCGGCGACTACCTCGGCCTTGGCCCGGCGGCACATTCCTGCATGGGCGGGAAGCGTTTCTACTACCCCGCTGACACCGACGCCTTTCTGAACGACAACGCCGCACCCGTCATGGATGGCGGATGCGGCGCAGAGGATTATTTGATTTTGCAGCTTCGACTCCGGAAGGGTCTGAGCCTTGCGGAGTACAAGGCGAAGTTCGGCATCGAGTTTTCCACCCAGCAATTGGCCTTTGTGCAAAACTGTGTGAGGAACGGTTACGCCCGGTTCGACGGCAAGACCCTCTCCCTGACTCCCGCCGGGCTCATCGTCCAGAACAGCATCTTAGCCGAGCTGCTCTAACTCCAGCATCGGCCAGCCCAGTTCCTCGATGGCGTTCTGGTCGTGGGTCGCCAGCAGAACAGGCTTTTCTCCGCAGCGTTCCTTCAGCAGGGACGCTGCTTTTTTCATAGTCTCGGGGTCCATGCCCGTGAAGGGTTCGTCCAGAAGGAGGGTGTCGCTCTCCGCCCAGACTGCCCGCAACAGTGCCGCCCGGCGTTTCTGTCCGCCCGAAAGCTTCCGCGCGGGCAGTTCCAAGGCCGCCTTGTCGAATCCAAGCTGTTGAAAATCGGTCATGATTTGCTCTTTGTAGTCCGATTTTGTATTTTCCAGCACCAATTCAACATTCTGTACTGCGGTCAGCTGAGGGCAAAGGCGGTCCTCCTGAAAGACTGCGCCCACTCTGCCGATGCCGGACACCGTGCCGCTGGTCGGCGTTTCCAAGCCCATCAGGATACGGAGCAGGGTGGTTTTGCCCCATCCGCTGGACGCCCATAAAATCATCGGGCGGTCGACGGTCAGACTGAGATTTTCAAAGAGCGTTTTCTCTCCGAATCGCTTAGAAAGGCCTTTTATCTCCATTTTGTTCATTTTGCAGACACCTCCTCCCCCAGAACTTTCGCTACCGCACGGTCCAACAAAGCCAAGAACAACTTTTCAAAAACACTGCTCAGCACGATGATAACGAACGTCCACGCAAACAGCTCCCCGGTGGACAGGGTAATTTTCGCCCGGTAGAGTGCGTCGCCGATGCTTCCATCCGGCAGGCCGATGACTTCCGCCGCTACACCGCTCTTCCAGCAGATGCCCAGTGCAACGCTGCATCCCTGCCGGAAAGCAGGCAGGACAGCCGGAAGCCAGATGGCGCGAAGCCGTTTTCCCAGCGGGAGACGGAACACCTTTGCCATCTCAAGCAGCTGCACGTCCACGCTCTCGATGCCCGTCCGGACTGCACCGTACAGGACGGGCAGGACCATCAGGAAGCTGATCAGGACGGACAGCGATGAGCCGCTGACCCAGACCAAGGCCAGAATGATGAAGCTTGCGACGGGCGTCGCCTTGACGAGCTGCATCACGGGCGAAAGCAACGCCTCCACCCACTCCGACTTTTCTGCGGCCACGGCCAGCAGAACGCTGAACACCGCACCCAGCAAAAAGCCCAGTAAAATACGCCCGGCACTGAACCCGACTCTCTGCCAGAAATCCGCCTGCGGAAGGAGCTGGACTAAGGTCACCAACGCCTGAATGGGCGAGACCAGAAAGACCTCCTGCCCGATGAGCATTGCCGCCGCCTGCCAGACGGCCAGCCAGAAAAATACCGACACGAGCTGCTTTCTGCGGCTCTTTTTTTGCTTTTTCATGGGTTTCTCCCCTTTCTACTACCTTTTAAGATAGTACATCATCTTTCAAAATACAATTCTTCACCTTTGCTTTTCTTGACATGAAGAGCTTTGAGCACTACACTGAGTACGATTCCCTTGCAAATCCTTCGGAAACGAGGTCTTTTTTCATGCAGAAACTCCACGGCAGAAAGCTGCTCCTCATCGGTTTCACCCTCTTCTCGATGTTCTTCGGAGCAGGCAATCTGATTTTCCCGCCCTACCTCGGCGCACAGGCCGGAGCGAACCTCTGGCCCGCCTTCGTGGGCTTTGCGGTCAGTGCTATCGGCCTTCCTATCGCGGGCGTCATCAGCGTTGCACGGGCGGACGGTCTGCCGAAGCTGGCCGGACGGGTGCATCCGGTCTTTGCGCAGGTCTTTACCATCCTCGTTTACCTCTCCATCGGCCCGCTCCTTGCCATTCCGCGAACGGCCAGCACCTCGTTCGAGATGCTCATTCCCCTGCTGGGCGGCGGACGGATTTTCCAATTCGTTTATTCGCTGGTATTTTTTACAGCGGCCTTTCTGGTCGCCCTCAAACCGGAGAAGCTGACCGCTCGTCTGGGGCGGGTGCTCTGTCCGCTTTTGATTGCTCTCATCCTCCTGCTGTTCGCGGGGTGTCTCGTGCATCCGGTCGCGTCCGGCTACGGCATCCCCTCGGAGGCCTACACCTCTCTCCCCGCCTTGCAGGGCGTTCTGGACGGCTACCAGACGATGGACACCCTCGCCGGGCTGAACTTCGGCGCAGTCATCGCGCTGAACATTCAGGCCCTCGGCATCACCGACCCGCAGGAGGTCGAACAGGGCACGATTCGGGCGGGCGGGGTCGCGACGGCTCTGCTCCTTGTCATTTACGCGATGCTCACCCACATCGGCGGCTTGGCCGGGGTGGTCTGGCCGGACTGCACTACGGGTGCGGAGACTCTGACCGCTCTTTCCAGCGCGTTGTTTGGCCGGGCGGGACAGTTCTTGCTGGCGGCGATTTTTCTGGTCGCCTGCTTCAACACCTGTGTCGGTCTGATTGCTTGCGTCGGGCAGTATTTTCATCAGCTTCTTCCCCGCCTCCCCTACCCGGTCATTGCGGCATTCTTCGCACTGACGAGTATGCTCATCTCGAACATCGGGCTTGCCGGACTGCTGACCCTCTCCCTCCCGCTGCTCAACGCCATCTACCCGGTCGCCATCGCGCTGATCTTCCTCTCGTTCCTGCCGAAGCAGACCCAGCGTCCCTCGGTCTATCGGTGCTGCATCGGGCTGACCGCCGTGCAGAGCATCGCGGCGGCTCTTCCGCTGGGCGTTCTGTCCGCGCTGGCAAATTCTCTCCCGCTGGCCTCGCTGGGCTTCGGCTGGGTCGTTCCGGCGGTCGTCGGCATCTGCATCGGATTGTTCTTCTGATTTATTCTCCCATACAAAAAGAAAGCGCGGAGCTCCGCGCTTTCTTTTTTGCGTTTATTGGGATCTTCTCAGGACTGGAACCACTTCTGGACAGCCTTGGTGACCTTTT
>CAVJGY010000061.1:0-7200 GCA_963648915.1 Acutalibacteraceae bacterium
CCTCTCTATGGCCTTATTGTAACACAGCAAAACGAAAAGCGGTTGCACAAAAGCGACCGCTTTTCTGAAGAATCCCGACATCCGAATTTTATGTTTCTGGCTGAATACCTGCCCGCACAGTCACATTTTCAAAGCTGACATTTTGGCAGTGCTGCATCTGGATGTTCTGGGCAGAGCCGTTGTTGTCCTCTAAAATCACATCCTTGAACCGGACATTCTTCACTTCATATCTCGGCACATCAAAACCGCACAACTCAATGGCCGGGCAGGAGTGCCACACATGGTCGTGGTCGATGTAACGCCCCAGCAGGGTCACCCGCTCATAGTGGAAACTTTCCAGCACGGGCGGCACAGGCGAACCGATGCCGTCATCGTTGTAACCCACCGAATGCACCATCACATGGGAAAGAGTGCAGTCCCGCACTTCCACATCCCGGACATAGCCGCCGCGCTTTTTCGTGGCTTTGACTTCCAGACCAGAGGTGGACACCGCCATGTTGCAGTCCCAAATCTTCACATCCTCCCCGCCGCCGCTCATCTCGCTGCCGATGCAGATGCCATGGCCGAACCCGCTGTGGCAGTCAAATACCCGGATATGTTTGGTCGGGCGGTTGATGACGTTTCCCTCCGGGTTCTTGCCGGACTTGATGGCCACCGCATCGTCTCCGGTGAAAAATTCGCAGGCGAAAATCGTGCAGTTGGTGGAGGAATCCGGGTTCCAGCCATCGCCGTTCCACACACCATCGGACTTGATGGTGCAGTGGTCGGTCACGATTTGGTCAGAATAAACCATGTGCAGATTCCAGCTTGCACCGTTGGCGAAGGTCAGCCCTTGCATCCAGATGTTCCGGCAGTTGCTCATATTCACCAGCCGGGGACGGACACGCCCCGGAATGGTATCGGCGTTTTCACAGGTGGACACCAACTCTGCATTTTGGGAGAGGTATTCTTTCAGCCGTTCGCGTTCGCTTTCAATGATGCGGCTTGCCAGCAGCTTTCCGCCGGATGCAATCGTGCCCTTGCCTCGCAGAATGACATTTTCACAGTTCGACCCGGCGGTGTGGTCGAGCGTGCCGAGGTTCAGCAGACTGCTGTAACATTCCATCTCCGTACCCTCAAAGCGGCTGGCAATGCGCGGCAGATAATCTTCCGGATTCGCTGTGCCCTGCAGAATCGCTCCTTCTTCCAGATACAACTCCATATTGCTGTGCAGACGCAGAGAGCCTGTCAGGTATACGCCCGCCGGGAAGTAAACACATTCGTTTTCCGTGCAGTCGTCGATGGCTTTTTGCAGAGCGGCGGTGTTCATGGTCTTGCCGTCACCCACGGCAAAATAGGGCGCGGCGGTCACATCCAACCGATGCTTGGTGGGAGTGGTGCGGACGGTCAGCTCTCCGATGCCGCCGCCCCGCCATTGGACGAACAGGGTATACTCCGTTTCCGGGTGCAGGTGTTCCAGTGTAAAGTGGGTTTTGGTGGTCGTGCTGGCGGCAGTGTCGTTCAATAAAATAGTGTAAGTTTCCAAGGCTTTCGCCGCAGTGGGCTTGTCCCAGAATAGGGTGATGGTGGTATCGGTACAGCAGGCGGTCAGGCCGTTCTGCGAAAAATAATGTTCAGCCATACAAAGCTCCTTTTGCGTTTTTACCCAGTATAACACAAAAGCAGCCGACATTCACGAAACGGCTGCTTTTATGCTTATGATGAAGAAGGAGAAAACCAGAGCAAAAAGGTCTGGACGGGTTCCGCTCTCCAAGCGGTTGTTGTGGCGAATTGAACGCTTGGAGCTGCACGCTGCGGATTTCCTGTGGTTATAGAATAGCACATTTTTTCGTTTTCCGCCTGTATAAATCCGACATTCTTCTTGAAGCAGAGCGACATTTTCGGGGCAACGCTTGCAAATTAAAATAAGGTATATTATTCTAGTATATAAGAAGAAAAGGAGAAGGAGGAATCCGCTTGCATACGCTGTTGATCGTGGACGATGAGGAGATCGAGCGCGAGGGAATGGCGCAGTTCATTCCATGGGATTCTTATGAAATGAAAGTCGTCGGCACGGCCCGGAACGGTGCGGAGGGCCTTGAAAAGATCGCAAAATACAAGCCCGACCTCGCTATTGTGGACATCAAGATGCCCGTGATGAACGGCATTGAGATGATCCGACAGGCTAAGGTGCAGTACCCGGATATGACCTTTGTCGTGCTGTCCGGCTATGGCGATTATGAGTTCACCAGTCAGGCGATGGAGCTGGGCGTGCGGCACTATATCCTCAAGCCCTGCGACGAGTCCAAAATGATCCCGGTGCTGAACAAGGCCATCGCCGAGCTGGAAGAAGCCCGCGCCCAGAATGCCCACTCCGAAAAGGTGGAAGCGGAAGCACGTCTCTTGAAGCCCTATGCACGGGAACAGCTGTTCCGTGACCTGCTGCTGGGCCGGGCGACCGGGAGCAGCGGCACACGCCAGCTGTTGGACGAGCTGGGCGGTGCAGAACGGTCTGTATTATTGCTGGATTTCCGGCTCAAGTGCGGTTTTGATTCGCTGGAACGGTATGTGGTAGGAAATATGCTGGGCGACCTTCTACCCGACGGCACGCTGCTGATGACGACCGGAGTCGACCGGGATGTTCTGGTGCTGGCCGATGCCGCCGCCAATCCCAGCGTCGAAAATGCGGTTCAGGTGCTCAAGAAGGAATTCAAGCGGTTCGAGACTGCCAACATGCTTTCTGCCGCCAGCCGGGTGGGAACGCTGAACGAGCTTTCCACCCTGTTCCAGCAGGTACAGGAACTTTTGCGGCTGAACCCGGACGAAAACGAAACGGCTCTCCTGCGCCCCAGCCAGAACACGGCTCTGCCCGAGACGGTCAACGAGATCTTCGATTTCCGCCGTCTGCGTCAGGCTGGAAGTTACGAGGAACTGCTGCAAGAGCTGGACTTGGCTTTTGCAAAGATGGAAGTCAAAAATTACCGCCCCAAACAGAGGGAGCAGCTTTGCGAGCTGGCGTGGCGTCTGTTGTTTGAGGACAAGCCCGCCCCGGAGGATTCGCTCTCCGGATGGGCAGATGCTCTGACAGCCGCGTGGAATCTGCCCCAGCCGGACGCCCGAAGCCGGGAAATTTTCCTTGCCATTTACGAAAACCTCTCCGACCCGGAATTCAGCCTGCAGACCATCGCGCAGGAGCGGCTGTTTATGAGCGAGGATCATCTGCGGCGCATTTTCTCCCAGATGACCGGAACACGGTTTTCGGGCTATCTGGAAAACTGCCGCATCACGCAGGCACGGCGGCTGTTGGAGTATCAGCCGGATATGAAGATCAGCCGTCTGGCCGAACTGGTGGGCTACCCGCTGGACGGGCAGTATTTTTCCAAGGTGTTCCGTAAGATCTGCGGTATGACTCCGACCGAGTATAAATATCGAACTGGCTTGCCCTCTCCGTCACCTTCGGTGACACCTCTCCCAAAGGGAGAGGCTTTGGCAAAAAGATACACTTTGCGTGGACTGCCAAGGGCTCTCACTCTGGGAGAGCTGGCATTGCGAAGCAATGACTGAGAGGGCGAGGACGTTTTTCAAATGTCGGTTTTTTCCAAGAGAAAGACCGACATTTTCCATTTTGTTTTTGAAAAAAAGCGATACAATAGAATCAACAAAAGGGTGTGCACAAACCGGAGAGCGACGGCTCTGCTGTAACGAAAACACGAAGGAAAAATGGAGGAATATCTTATGAAAATCTCTCGCAGAAGCTTCCTGAAGGCCGCTGGTATCGCTGGTATGGCAGGTGCACTCGCTGCCTGCGGCGGTAATTCCGCAAGCTCTACCGCTGCTTCTTCCACTGCCGCTTCCGGCAGTGCATCCGCTGCTGCTGACGGCGATGTCACCATCCGTATCACTTGGTGGGGCGGTCAGACCCGTCACGACCTGACCCAGAAGGTTCTGGACAAGTACACCGAGCTGAACCCCAACGTCCACTTTGAGACCACTCCCTCCGGCTGGGATGGCTACTTCGAGAAACTGGCGACCGATACCGCAACGGGCGGCATGGCCGATATCGTCCAGATGGACTATATGTACATCTCCACCTACGCAAAGAACGGCTCTCTGGCTGATCTGTCTGAGTATGCTTCCGACGGCACGCTGGACATCTCCAATGTGGATGAAGCACTGGTCGAGGCTGGCACGATCAACGGCAAGATGGTCGGTGTTCCGCTGTCCACTTCTCTGGTCGCGTTCGTGTATAACCCCAGTGTTCTGGAGGAAGCCGGCGTCACCGCTCCGCAGGACGGCTGGACTTGGGACGACTTTGTTTCTGCCTGCAAGACCGTCCACGAAAAGACCGGAAAATATGGCTTCGGCGGTTCTTCCTGCTACGATACCAACCTTCTGAACTACTGGGTGCGCCAGTATAATGTCCCGCTGTTCGCAGAGGACAACAAGAGCCTCGGCTTTGACGATGTGCAGATCTTGACCGACTACTTCGAGATGTGGAAGGACCTCATTGATGCAGGTGCAGCTCCTAACCCCGACGAGTACGAGCAGATCGCTACTCTGGGCAAGGAGGCAAGCCCCGTCATCACCAACGACGCTGCATTCGAGCAGTCCTGGAACAACATCACCACCATCGGTGCAGATGCCGGAAACGATACGCTGAAAATGGTCGTTCCTCCGGTCAAGGAAAAGGGCAATCAGGCTTTGTGGTATAAGCCCGGCATGTTCTTCTCTGTCGCCGAGACTTCGCAGGTCAAGGAAGCCTGCGCCGCCTTTATCAGCTGGTTCCTGAACAGCGATGAGGCAAACGACATCATGCTGGGTGAGCGCGGAACACCTTCCGTCAGCACGACCCGCGACCACCTGATCTCTTCCGGCAGCCTGAGCGCGCAGCAGCAGGATATGTTCAACTTTGCGACCGAAGCCGCCGACTACTGTGGTGAAACGCCTGCTCCCGATCCCTCCGGCATCTCCGAGGTCAACAGCAAGTTCAAGGATATCGCTTACAGCCTGTACTATGACCAGATGACTCCCGCCGAGGCTGCACAGGAGCTTTTTGATGAAGCCAACAGCATCCTCGCCGCAAACAACTGATTTTTTAAACGCGGGAGGGGCCGTCCCTAGAGACCCCTCCCATTTTTATCGCTCAAAATTACGGATAGAGGAGGTTTCGCCGTGTCGAATGCAAAGGCTGTCCCGCTGAAAAAGCACAACTTCGGCGATGATACGAAAGTTGGTTATCTGCTGTTAGCTCCGTGGCTGTTCGGATTCATCTTCATGTATGTCATCCCGGCCGCAATGTCCATCTACTACTCGTTCACCGATTACAACCTGCTGTCTGCCCCCAACTGGGTCGGTCTGCAGAACTACATCAACATCTTTACCACCGATAAGATGTTCCGCAAGGCTCTTGTCGTGACCTTCAGCTATGTGTTCATCATGGTCCCGCTCCGTCTGGCCTTCGCGCTGTTCGTGGCGACCCTGCTGAACAAAAAGCATATGGGCATGGCGTTCTACCGCGTCCTGTACTACATCCCGTCCATCGTCGGCGGTTCGATCGCCGTTTCCGTGGTCTGGAAGCAGGTGTTCGGCAACAAGGGCGTGCTCATGAGCCTGCTGTCTGCGCTGGGCATCGAGCAGAAATACTCCCTGCTGGGCAACCCCAAGACCGCCCTGTTCGTCATCGTGCTCATGGGTGTGTGGCAGTTCGGTTCTTGTATGCTGGTGTTCCTGTCCGGCCTGAAGCAGATCCCCAACTCGCTGTACGAGTCCGCCTCTCTGGATGGTGCGACCAAGCTGCAGCAGTTCTGGAAAATTACGATGCCGATGCTGACCCCCACCATCTTCTTCAACCTCATCCAGCAGATCATCAACGGTTTCCGCGTGTTCACCGAGAGCTACGTCATCACCGATGGCGGCCCGATGAACAGCACCCTGACCTATGTGCTCTACCTGTACCGCTCGGCGTTCGCAAACTTCCACATGGGTTATTCCTGCGCGCTGGCGTGGATCTTGGTCGCCATCATCGGCGTTATGACGGCGATCCTGTTCAAGAGCCAGAAGAGCTGGGTCCACTACGAAGGCTAAGGAGGAAGAAAAATGGTCGGTCAAAAAAGTACAAAAGCACAGTCGGTGTTCTTCCACATCTTTTCCTGTCTGCTGGGCTTCATCATGGTGTATCCGCTGTTGTGGCTGCTCATGAGCTCGTTCAAGTCCAATGATACCATGTTCCACAACGCATGGTCGCTCATCCCGGAAAAGTGGGATGTTGTGAAAAACTATGCGTCCGGCTTTCAGGGCATTGCAGGCGTTTCGTTCTGGCGGTTCTTCGGCAACTCGGTGTTCGTCACCGTGGTTTCCGTCGCAGGCACGATTTTCTGCTCGCTGCTGGCGGCATATGCGGTTTCCCGTCTGAAATTCAAGGGCGCGAACTTCTGGTTCGGCTGCATCGTCATGACGATGATGATCCCTTCGCAGGTCATGGTCGTTCCCCAGTACATCATCCTGAAAAAGCTGGGTCTGTCGGACACGCTGGTGTCCATGACCCTGCCGTGGGTGTTCGGCTACAGCTTCTTCATCTTCCTGATCGCACAATACATGCGCGGAATTCCCCGTGACCTCGACGAAGCCGCCATGCTGGACGGCTGCTCGAAGCCCGGCATCCTGTTCAAGATCATGATCCCCATCGTCAAGCCGGCTATCGTGACGGCCGCGATCTTCGCGTTCTACTGGATCTGGCAGGACTTTTTCCAACCGTTGATTTTCGTGTCCAGCCCGAAGAACTACACCATCCCGCTGGCACTGAAGCTCTACACCGACCCCAACAGCTACAACAACTATGGCGGTCTGTTCGCCATGTCGGTCGTCTCGCTGCTCCCGGTCATCATCGTATTTATCGCGTTCCAGAAGTACATCGTTGAGGGCATCGCCACCGACGGTATCAAGGGTTAAATCAAACTTTATCAAGGCACTGTGCGGCGCGTACAGTGCCTTTTTTCAAAAGAGGGGTACATTTATGATTCTCAATCGTAATACACAGATTCTTGTTTCCGACCCAGCAAAGCCGATTCAATATGCCGTTTCTGCCGTTCAGCGCGACATGAAATCGGTATTCGCCGAGACCGAAACGCCCGGTGACAACATCCGTCTTGTCAAAGACAGCGATTTACAGCTGGAGTGCTTCTGTCTGCAGGTGCATGACAGCGAGCTTTTGCTCACCGCCGC
>CAVJGY010000062.1:0-7145 GCA_963648915.1 Acutalibacteraceae bacterium
GTGATGCTGTGTGCGGCTGTCCCGGCGGCGCTGGCCGAGGACGCCGTGCCCGGGGCCACCACCATCGGCGGTGCAAATACCGTCCTCATCCCGGAGGAAGAGGAAAACTGCCTGAGCTGGCTGTTCGGTTTTGGCAATAAGATCACTCTGCCCTATCTGAACATCAAGGGACAGGGCTTGAAGAAAAACGTCACCCTGAATCTTGTGGATTGTCTGGTCGGCATCACCTATACCGAGCTTGGCTCGATCGGCAGCTTTGTCAGCGCGTCGGCGGCACAGCAGGCGTGGAAAGCGCAGGCCGTCGCCATTCATTCTTATTTGGAGTACCATAAGCAGTATGGCTCGTCGGCCAATGCCCTGATCTATACCCCGGTCGACCAGATTCCGTCCTCGACCCGCTCGGCCATCAAAAAGGCCGTGGAAGCGGTCAAGAATGAGGTCGTGACCTGCAACGGCAGCGTCATTGACGCGGTGTGGTCGGCCAGTGCGGGCTACAACACCCAGACCGGAAAATACGGCAGCTGCTCGAGTCTCGATGCGTGGGGAACGGAAGTGCCCTATCTGCAGAGCGTGGAAAGCCCCTACGAGGAGCAGTACCACAACAAAATGCGGCGTATCGTCGGAAAAGACTACACCTACGTTGAGTACACCGACAGCCGCACCGGAGAGGCCTACCAGAGCGCGGACACGACCCACAAGGACTTGGGCGGCTTTGTTCAGTACAATACCTTCGTGTCCAATGGCCGGAGCTATCGCTGCATCAGCCAGTTCGTCAGCTCCCGCTATTGCTTCGACTTCGGCGCGGACGCCAACGGTACGCCGGCCATGACCTACTACGGCTACGGACACGGCGTCGGCATGAGTCAGTGCGGCGCGGTCGGCTATGCGGAAGAAAAAAGATGGAGCTATAAAAAGATCCTGAAGCACTATTACAAGGGCGTCTCCATCAGCCGGGCAAAGAGCAGCGGCCTGTTTGGGTGGCTATTCGGCGGCTGAGAAAAAACCAACGCTGGAAAGCAAAAGGAATTCGCGGAAACCGCTTCTCAAACGGGGCGAGATTTGGTATACTATACACGTTTGTAAAATTGTTGATGGTGGAGTATTGTCCATCGGAGTGGAGAAATCAAAATGCAGTTGGATAAGGAAAAGGAACTCAAGCAGGAGCAGGAACGCTGCCGTCTGCTGGCGCGTCAGATCGCCCGGGAGATCGCACCCGGCACGGTGACGCTGGCAGGCAGCTGTGAGCCGCTGGAGGCTGCGCTGAAGGAGGAAAAGTTCGTCTTTGCGCCCGAAGGGGAGACGGCAGACCTTCTCATCGTCATTGACCCGGAAAAGACGAAGCTGCCGGAGCTGGACAGCGAAAAAGTGCTCCTGTATGCGTCCCATGCGGACGAGCTGGCTTCCTGTGCGAAGAAGCTGGCCGGACAGGGCTTTTATCGGAGCTTCCGCTGGAAGTGCCGCGACCGCACTGTGGCGAACGCGCTGTTCTGCCGCCAGAAGGAAGAGCCGGAAATGCTGGAGGTAGTCGACGGCTACGAGCAGGAGTTCGCCTATCTGCACGACCAGACCTTGCGTGCCGAAAAGGTCAGCACCGACACGGTGGCGACCATCGAGCGTCTGCGCAGCGACCTCGCCCTCAGCCGCAGTCATGAGCAGCAGTTGGAGACGACCCTGAACAATGTCACTAACTCGACCTTCTGGAAAATCACTTGGCCGATGCGGTATGTCGTCAGCAAGGGCCGCCAGATCTGGAACACCTTCCCGCTGTTCGTCTTTTTCACGACATTGCACCAAATCGGCATCTCCGGTGTCATGGAGCAGGCGAAGGCACGCCGCGAATACGGCAGGCTCTTCCCGGGCAAGGTCATGCCCGCCGACCGCTTTGCCACGCCGGAGCTGCTGGTGAAGCAGGCGGGAAGCCAGCCCAACGGCCCGAAGATCAGCATCGTTGTGCCGCTCTATAACACTCCGCAGAACTTCCTCGAGGAGCTGCTGGATTCCGTCCAGAACCAGACCTACCGCAACTGGGAGCTTTGCATGGTGGATGCAGGTCAGGATGAGAATGTCGCCCGCATCGTCAAGGCACGCGCACGGACGGATGACCGTATCCGTTACCAGAAACTCGCCGAAAATGAGGGCATCGCGGGCAACACCAACCACGGCTTCGAGATGGTGCAGGGCGACTATATCGCACTGCTCGACCATGACGATATCCTGCATCCATGCGCACTCTGGTATGTGGCGCAGGCCATCGTGGAGCAGGGTGCGGACTTCGTGTATACCGATGAAGTGACCTTTGAGGGCGATATCGACCACCTGACGGTCTACCACTTCAAACCGGATTATATGCTGGACAACCTGCGCTCCAACAACTATATCTGCCATCTGAGCGTCTTTAAGACCAGCCTTCTGGAAAAGGTCGGCGGCGGAGAACGTGCCGAGTACAACGGCAGTCAGGACTACGACCTCTACCTCCGCCTGACGGAACAGGCCGAGAAGGTCGTCCACATCCCGCACCTGCTCTATTATTGGCGTTCCAGCCCCACCAGCGTGGCAAGCAACATTTCGGCGAAGCTTTATTGTCTGGAAGCCGCAGTCAAGGCGTTGTATGCCCATTATGAGCGGGTCGGCGTCCCTGTGGATGCCGTTAGCATGATCCCCAACACCCCGGGCTTCTACAAGACCGATTACACCATCACCAAGCCCGGCCGGGTCAGTATCCTCATCCCGACCTGCGACCACATCGACGACCTCGAGACCTGCATCGAGTCCATCTATGTCCGGACGACCTATCCGGACTTCGAGGTCATCCTCATTGAGAACAACAGCAAAGACCCCGAGACCTTCCGCACCTATGAGCGGATGCAGAAGGAGCACCCGGACAACCTGAAAGTCATCACTTGGAAGGGAACGGGCTTCAACTACAGTGCCCTGAACAACTTCGGCGAGAAGCACGCGACGGGCGAATACTTGCTCCTCCTCAACAACGACACCGAGGTCATCACCCCGAAGTGGCTGGAGGAGATGGTGATGTACGCCCAGCAGGAGCGGGTCGGCTGTGTCGGCGTCAAGCTGCTCTATCCGGATGACACCATCCAGCACGCAGGCATCGGCTTCGGCTTCCTGACGCTGGCGGGTCACATGCACAAGAACTTCCCGGCGGGTCATCCCGGCTATATGGGACGTCTGGTCTACGCACAGGACGTCTACGCCGTCACTGCGGCCTGCCTGATGGTCCGCAAGGATGTTTACGAGCAGGTGGGCGGTCTTGACGAGAGCTTTGCTGTGGCCTTCAACGATGTGGACTTCTGCGTCCGCGTCCGGGAAGCAGGCTATGCAAACGTCTTTACCCCGTTTGCACAGCTGTACCACTATGAGAGCAAGAGCCGCGGTCTGGACGAAGCACCCGAAAAGCGGAAGCGGTTCGTCTCGGAGGTCGAGCGGTTCCAGAAACGCTGGAAGGTTCAGCTGGAAGCGGGCGACCCCTGCATGAACCCGAACTTCGACCTCATGAAGGAGGACTTCACCTTCGATATCCAACCGCTGGAATAAAAGATTCAACGAAAAGAGGAACGTCTGTGGAGTTATCCGCATGTATTGTTGTTTATAATGGCTCTGAGGAAGCGGTACACGCCGCGCAGACCATCCTGAAATATACCCGGCGGCATCCGCTGACTCTCTATCTGGTGGACAACGCCAGCCCGGACGGGAGCGGCGCACAGCTGAAACAGGCTGCGCAGAACGGCACACTGTCCTGCGCGGAGAACCAGCGCGTGGAGGTCATCTGCCGGGAGACGAACGGCGGCTTCGGTACGGGACATAACACCGTCCTGCCGATGCTAACGAGCGATTATCACTTCATCCTGAACCCGGACATCCAGCTGACGGTGAAGGATGGCTCCAGTATGGAGATCGAGAGCTTCTCGGCTGTCCGGACGAAAGAATTCAAGGCCGTGGGCGGCTTCGACGAAAACTACTTCATGTACGTCGAGGATGCCGACCTGACCCAGAAGATGCGCACCACCGGAAAGGCGTATCTTGTTCCGCAGTATACCGCCATCCACGCATGGCACCGCGCCGCCCATCGCAGCCTCAAACCCGCCTTCTGGCAGACCCGAAGCCTCCTCCGCTATTTTTCCAAGTGGGGCTTCAAATTCTGATACCGGAACGGCTTTTGCAGAAAATTTTCTGCAAAAGCCGTTCTTTTCTTGCAGAGAAAATGCTTTTATGGTAAGATGAAGCTGGAACGCAGGACGATGCAGAAGGGATGTGAGCCGCTTGAACGGAACAGAGAATCATGAGCTGGAAGCCCGATACCAACGATACCGCGAAATTTTGAAGAACCTCACCATCATGAGCGATGTTTTCATGCGGAACGTGTTCAAGAAGCGCGACTGCATCGAATATGTCCTGCGGGTCATTCTGAATATGCCGGAGCTGGTCGTTGTAGAACAGGTCGTTCAGAAAGATTACAAAAATTTGCAGGGCCGTTCCGCGATTCTGGATTGTGTTGTCCGGGATGCCAATGGAACGCAATTTGATGTGGAAATCCAGCAGGAAAATGAGGGTGCATCGCCCAAGCGTGCCAGATTTCACAGCGGATTGATGGACATGAACATCCTGAATCAGGGTGAAAATTTTGACAAGCTGCCTGAAACCTATGTGATCTTTATTACCCAGAGAGATATTCTGGGCTACGGACTTCCGATCTACCATATCGAACGGAAAATCGAGGAGGTCAACGAATCGTTTCGGGATGAAGCCCATATCGTGTATGTGAATTCCAGCTGTCAGGATGACACCGAGCTGGGAAAGCTGATGCACGATTTGCATTGCCGTCGGGCGGAAGAAATGCACAGCAGCATTTTAGCCCGGCGGGTCTTTGAACTGAAAGAAACACCGGAAGGAGTGGATACGATGTGCAGAGAGATGGATGCGATTTACAGCGAAGGGGAAAAGCGCGGTGAAGTGCGCGGTGTGGTGCGCGGAATTGAGATCGGCGAGATGAAGGCGAAAAAGGAGACGGCCCTGTCTCTTGCACAGCGGAATCTCCCGCCCGAAGAGATCGCACAGATCGTGAAGGTGAGTGTGGAACAGGTGCAGCAGTGGCTCGCCGAGGGCGGCATCCGAGCATAACTGCCTCGATTTGCCAAAACAAACCAGCATGTCTTAAAAGAACTTCAAACGGCTTTTGCAGAAAATTTTCTGCAAAAGCCGTTCTTTTCTTGCTTTTTTTGAATTTTGATAGTAAAATAAAGTGTAAAACTATCTCATAATGCCCAAGTGCGGCATGAAGAAGGATGTTTTGCCTGACTATGTTGACAGCGGACGCAGCTCCGCTTTGAATCCATACGAGGTCTGGAAGGTCAGCCCTCGTAAAGCTGCACAACTTTTTTCATAATCAATTAAAGGAGTGCGCAAAAATGAAAGGTATTATTCTTGCCGGCGGTGCCGGCACCCGGCTCTATCCGTTGACGATGGTCACCAGCAAGCAGCTGTTGCCCGTCTACGATAAGCCCATGATCTACTATCCTCTGTCTACCCTTATGCTGGCGGGCATTCAGGATATCCTGATCATCTCGACCCCGACCGATACGCCTCGCTTCGAGGCTCTGCTGGGCGATGGCAGCCAGTACGGTATCCATCTCCAGTATAAAGTTCAGCCCTCTCCGGACGGCCTGGCACAGGCTTTCATTCTGGGTGAGGAGTTCATCGGCGACGACTGCTGCGCCATGATCCTGGGCGACAACATCTTCTACGGCAACGGCTTCTCCAAGATTTTGAAGACCGCCGCATCCAATGCAGAGAACAAGGGCCGCTGCACCGTTTTCGGTTACTACGTCTCTGACCCCGAGCGTTTCGGCATCGTGGAGTTCGACAAGGACGGCAAGGTCCTGAGCGTTGAGGAAAAGCCCCAGAACCCGAAGTCTAACTACGCCATCACCGGCCTGTACTTCTACAACAAGGAAGTCGTCCAGATGGCAAAGCAGGTCAAGCCCTCTGCTCGCGGCGAGCTGGAAATCACCACCCTGAACGACATGTACCTCAAGAAGGACGAACTGGATGTCCAGCTGTTGGGCCGTGGCTTCGCATGGCTGGATACCGGCACGATGGACAGCCTCGTGGAGGCCGCTGACTTCGTCCAGATGATCGAGAAGCGTCAGGGCATCAAGATCAGCGCACCGGAGGAGATCGCCTTCAAGTATGGCTGGATCGACCGCGACACCCTGCTGGAAAGTGCAGCTCGTTACGGCAAGAGCCCCTACGGTCAGCACTTGAAGAACGTCGCGGACGGCAAACTGAAATACTAATCGAAAGAGGCATCCTATGAAAATCATTGTTACAGGCAGCAAGGGTCAGCTGGGTACGGAAATCATGAAGCAGCTGCGCGAGGGCAAGAGCGAGATCGGCGCGATCCCCGAAAAGCTGCTGAATGCAACCGTCATCCCGGTCGACCTGCCCGAGCTGGACATCTCCAACTATAAGATGGTGGACGACTTCATCCGCCGTCAGCGTCCGGATGTCATCATCAACTGCGCAGCGTTCACCAACGTGGATGGCTGTGAGGTCAACCACGACGCAGCATTCAAGGCAAACGCTCTCGGCCCGCGCAACCTTGCACAGGCCGCAGAAAAGACGGGCGCACGTCTGGTGCATGTCTCGACCGACTATGTGTTCTCCGGCCGTGAGAACGGCGGCGTCGCACAGGACGAGGCCACCATTCCCGGTCCCATCAGTGCCTACGGCTCGACCAAGCTGATGGGCGAGAAGTATGTGGAGCAGTTCTGCCACCGCCACTTCATCGTCCGCACCGCATGGCTGTACAGCTATTACGGCAAGAACTTCGTCAAGACCATCGTGAACGCTGGCCGCAAGTTCGGCAAGCTGGAAGTCGTCAACGACCAGTGCGGCAACCCGACCAACGCCGTCGACCTTGCACATGAGATCCTGCAGCTCTGCGTGACCCACGAGTACGGCCTGTATCACTGTACGGGCGAGGGCATCTGCTCTTGGTATGATTTCGCATCCGAGATCATCCGTCTGTCCGGTGTGGATGCAACGGTCGCTCCCTGCACCAGCGAGGAGTACAAGACCAAGCACCCGGACAGCGCAGACCGCCCGAAGTGGAGCGCGCTGGACAACCG
>CAVJGY010000063.1:0-6206 GCA_963648915.1 Acutalibacteraceae bacterium
TACTGGTTGGCAGCGGCCTGCATGATGTTCATGCCGCCAGCGGAGAAGCCGACTGCGATCATGGTCTCGGTGTTGCCGATGCCCTTTTCGTCGGCGTTGTGGCGGATGTAACGAATCGCACGGCCGAGGTCGAGCCACTGGTCGACGGCGGCATACGGGTTGACGCGACGCTGGAGGACAAAGGCGTTGTAGCCCTTCTTGTTGAAGTATTCTGCAACGGGGTAGCCCTCGACGACGTTGTTGCGGTGGGTGCTGCCGCCGCCTGCGATGACGATGACATTGCCCTTGACCTTGCTCTGGTTCTTGATGAGGTAGGGGTTCAGGAAGGGACGGAAGCCCTCGTTGTCATAGCTGATCTCCCAACCCTCGGTCGGCAGCGGGTCTTCGACGGCCATCTGATCGCCCCAGATCTCCCAGACGGTGCTCTTGGGGTCTTTGACGACCTGCCACAGAGACTTGCGAGCCTTCGTCAGAGCAACGCACATGTCGTAGTGAGAAGCGTTGATGCCGGGTGCGGCTGCACCGTCGACCTTCTCGTACTGTGCACGGGACAGCTTGTGGAACAGGACGTAGAACTGGTCAAAATCGCCCTTGTATGCGGCGGGGTAGAAGGCGACATCGCGGGCGAGCTTCAGCTCCTCAGCGACCATTGCCTGAACCTCTTCATCAGTGTGGATGGCGTCATTTTCCGTCTCGTCCTCTGCTGCCAGAGATGCGGGTGCGGCGTAGGCCGCCACGCCTGCACTGACTGCGGTTGCAGCGGAAAGCTTCATAAAATCTCTTCTGTTCATGCCCTTTTTTCTCCTTTTCCTACGGTCTGCTTTGCAGAGCCGACATTGTTGAAAGGATACCATTTTATATCGAACTTGTAAATAGAAATCGGACATTTTCAGCGATACTAATATACTAGTATGCCAGAAGTTGTGCAAAATCACAACAAAAAAGCACGTCCTCTCGTGACCGAGAAAACGTGCTTTTGAATCAGGTCAAATTTTCAGCAGAAATTAGGTGCTGCTCTTGCCGAACAGGGTCGGGACGTTGGTGTTCAGCCAAGTGATGGAGCTGTAGATGGTGCTGACGTTGTTGATGATGGAGTTGACAGAGGAGAAGACGCGGGCGATGTAGTTGAAGGTGGTGCCGACGTTCTTCAGGTAGGTCAGCCAGCTGGGGTCTGCGCCGCCAACCAGATAAGTCATCTCTTCTTCTTCGATTGCTGCATAACCTGCGGGCATTTTGATCTCGTAGTTCATCATGGTACATTTCCTTTCTTTGTAAACCGTTTGTTCCCGGTTTTCTTACTTTGCGGTCAGAACAAGCACCAAAGTGGAGATGCCAACGGCGACACCGACAACGGTCCATGCGATGACCTTATCTTTGGTGGTGTACTCGGTGGCGGCGGTCTCCAGCTCAGGGTCGGCCTTGGTGGTCGTCTGAGCCGTCTGCTTCGCAGAGGAGTCTGCACGCCAGTGTGCGTAAATGGTCGTGTTCCCGGTGAAATTGTAGAGCGGGGTTATTTTATTGCCGCCAACCTGATCGTCGTACCAGCCCTCGAAGAGATACCCGTCCATCTCAGGTGTGGGAAGCTCGCCAAGGTGATAGTAGCCGCCGCCAAGCTTGTAGGCAAACACAACGAACTCGCTGCACACTCCGCCTTCGGTCTCCAGATATACGTCGTAGTAGCTTGCATCTGCTGCAAAAGCTGCGGGCGTAAGGCCACAGACCAATGCCAGAGTGACGATGCAGAGAGTCAGCTTTTTTAGGAGCTGCTTCATGCACGATCCTCCTTTTCCAAGCAGTGCGGTAAAACACACTGCTTATACAGATATTATTACCTTGAAGGCCGGACTTGTCAAGAGTTGAAACCGAAAGAAATGTGATAATTTTTGTCGGAACGATTAAATTTCGACGAATCAGGACTTGCCCTCGGTGGCAAAAAATTCGTTTACCAGCTTGACGACCGTGCCCGAGAGCAGGAGCAGCGCGATGAGGTTCGGGATGCTCATCAGGCCGTTGAAGGTGTCAGCAATGCTCCACAGCAGGCCGAGGTCGACCGTTGCGCCCAGAATGGCAACGAAGGAGTAGACCACGAGGAAGGGGCGGACGACCTTATCGGTCTTGAAGAGGAACTCGATGCAGCGAGAGCCGTACAGACCCCAGCCGATGATGGTCGAGAAGGCAAAGCAGCAGAGTGCCACCGCCGTGAAGATGGACGACCAGCCGCCGTAGGTGGTGGTGAAGCCGGAGATGGTCAGCTCTGCACCGGCCGCGCTGCCGTAGTTGACGGGCACACCGCTGCACAGGATGACCATTGCAGTCAGGGTGCAAATGACGATGGTGTCGGCAAAGACCTCGAAGATGCCGAACATACCCTGCTTGACGGGCTTCTTGGTGTCCGCGCAGGCATGTGCGATGGAGCCAGTACCCAGACCAGCCTCATTGGAGAAGATGCCGCGGGAAACGCCCTTCTGCATACTCAGGAAGATGCTGCCGATCGCGCCGCCCGTGAAGGCCTTCGGGTTGAACGCGCCCACCACGATGGAGGTCAGGACGGCCGGGAATTTCTGGATGTTCAGGATGACGACGCCCAGAGCCAGCACGACATAGAACAACGCCATGAAGGGGACGAGCTTCTCGGTGACGCTGCCGATGCGCTTGACGCCGCCCAGCAGGACCATTGCGACCAGCATCGCGACGACAACGCCGACGATGAGGTTCAGGGTCGGAAGGAAGGCTCTTGCTGCCTCTGCGTAGGACAGGACGGCCGAGTCGATGGCCGTGACGATGGTGTTGACCTGCGTTGCGTTGCCCGTACCGAACACGGTCAGCACGCCGAACAGGGAATAGAGCACGGCCAGCCATTGCCATTTCGGGCCGAGGCCGTTCTTCATGTAGTACATCGGGCCGCCGACCAGCTCACCGTTCTTGTTCCGCTCCCGGAAATGGACGGCCAGCGTGACCTCGGCGAACTTGGTGCACATGCCCAGCAGAGCCGAGCACCACATCCAAAAGACTGCGCCCGGGCCGCCGATGGCAATTGCACCCGCGACGCCTGCGATGTTGCCTGTGCCGACCGTTGCGGCCAGGGCCGTACAGACGGCCTGAAACGGAGTCATTGCGCCGTCGGAAGCATCCCTCTTGCGGAAGATACGGCCAATGGTGGTCTTGATGGCATAGGGGAATTTGCGGATCTGCAGAAAATGCGTCCGCACACTGAGGAGCAGACCCACGCCGATGATACAGACCATTGCAGGGATGCCCCAGATAAAGCTGTTGACGGCCTGATTGACCGCCGTAATGGTTTCTAGCATATACATTCCTCACTCTTATATTAAAAAATAACAAAAAATAGTGTATCCTATTTTCCGCCCTCTGTCAATTTGATTTGGAGATGAAACCTGCACGTTTCGACCAAAAGTTTCTTAAATTGATTTCATGTCTGGCGAAATCCTAGCCGAATCTTGTCTTTTCGCCTCTACACAATGCCCCGCGATTGTGCTATGATAGGGCTGGAAAAATCGGTTTGGCACTGCCAACCGGAAAAATGAGAAGGTGTCGTTCATGTCTGAACTCATGGAAACTCTGCGGCAGGAGGGCGTTCGGCCTGACCTGCTTTCGGCGGTGGAGGAATACCGTGCGGCGCATCCGCTCGACCCGGCTCTCTCTGCCCGCATTCCGGCTTCATCGTTTACCTATTATGGAAAAGAGGTCTGGGAGCAGGCGTTGGCCGCTCTGCTCTGCGGCGAAAATCTTCTGCTGGCCGGCGGTAAGGCTACCGGCAAGAATGTTCTGGCCGAAAATCTGGCCGCCGCCTTTGGCCGTCCGGCGTGGGATATCTCATTCCATGTCAATATGGATGCGGCGTCCCTCATCGGTATGGACACTTTTGAGGGCGGCAGGGTCACATTCCGCCAAGGCCCGGTCTACCGCTGTGCACAGTGCGGCGGCTTCGGCGTATTGGATGAGATCAACATGGCGAAAAATGAGGCTTTGGCCGTCCTTCACGCCGTGCTGGACTTCCGCCGCGCCATCGACGTTCCCGGCTACGAGCGTATCCCGCTGGCCGAAGAGACGCGGTTCATCGCGACCATGAACTATGGCTATGCGGGCACACGGGAGCTGAACGAGGCCTTGACCTCCCGCTTCGTCGTTATCCAAATGCCGACTATCACCGAGGAAAACCTCGAAAAGCTGCTTCGGGCACAGTTCCCCGATTTGGCGGGAAAGTACGTCCATCAGTTCGCGATGCTCTTCCTCGATTTGCAGAAAAAGTGCGACAGCGCGGAAATTTCCACCAAGGCTCTGGATCTGCGCGGAATGCTGGACGCTCTGCGGCTGATGCGGCGGGGCATCCCGGCGGGTGCTGCGCTGGATATGGGCATCACCAACAAGGCGTTCGATTCCTATGAACAGGGACTCATCCGGGATGCCATTGCTGCCCGCATCCCGGCCAAGCTGGACGCCGCGAAGCTGTTCGGATGATGGAAGCCCAGAGCTATACGGCGGAAGAACGGCGCGCAGCCAATCAGGTCTGGGCGGCAGCGGAGGCCTATGGGTTCGAGCCGCTCTTCCTTGCCCGCAACACCGACGGAACAATCGACTTTTATATGAATTGCGTCGTCGGCCTCGTCCATAAATACTATGGCGACGAGCTGGTGCAGGACATTTTCAACACATGGGAAGGGGACACCCGCGAGCCGATGCTGGACGACCTGACATGGCTCTACCTCGAAAGTGCGGTCTACGCCCTCGAGCTTCCCAAGCGTCCGGTTCTGGCCGACCTGCGCCGGGCACACGCGGATTACTTCTTCGGCATCCAGTACAAGCTCTCCCGACAGGAGTGGATGGCGAAAAATCAGCTGGTCTACACTATGCAGGCGGCACGCTGGCGGAGCGTACAGGGACGGAATGCCCCCGTTATGACCCCCTACGAGTCCTCGTTGGATGCGGCTCTGCGGTCGGAAACACCGCCGAAGCCGGAGAGCCTAAAGGCAGAGATTCTCGCGCTGTACGCCCGCTTTGCCCTCTTTGACGGGAAAATTCATAAGAAGGCCGGACTGCACCTTCATCTCGAGGGGCTGCTGGCGGCCTTCATGACCCGCACCATGCCCACCCAGATGATAAAAACTGACCGGGTAACGGTGGAACATTCGTCCTCGGTGGATGCCACGGGCGGCGGTCTGACCGCCGACAAACGGCTGGCGCACATCACCCTGAAGCAGAACGCCGCCGAGGACCGTGCCTATATTGAAAGCTGCTTCGGACACTCGCTCTACCCGCCGGAACGCCTGCGAAAGGCCGAGCAGGAGCTTTGTACGGGAAATCACCTCGGGTGTCATCTCTGGTTCACGGCGGGCGTTCCCAGCCCGGAGCAAGCCCCCACGCCCGAGGCAAAGCACCTCGCAGAACAGGCCGAGTTGCAGGCCGAGCGCAACCGCGCCTATTACGCAAAGAACCGGGAGCTTCACCGAAGCGTCGTTCTCCGCCTGACCGAACAAATTCGCAACTGTATCCTCGTCCATCAGCAGCCCAACGCCCGCATTGCCCGAAGCGGAAACCTCGACCCCAGCCGGGTCTGGCGCGCGCCCCTTCTGGACGATAGCCGGGTGTTCCTCTGCGCCGAGGAAGAGAACCAGCCCTCGTTCACGGTCGACCTCCTGCTGGACGGCTCAGCGTCCCGCCTGCACTGTCAGGAGGTCATCGCGGCACAGGGGTCGATCTTGGCCGAAAGCCTGTCCCGGTGCGGCATTCCGGTGCGGGTCAGCAGCTTTTCCAGCCTGCGAGGATACACGGTTCTGCGCGTCCTCAAGGGTTTCAAGGATAAGAGCATCCAGAGCATCGACCAGTATTTTGCCTCCGGCTGGAACCGCGATGGTCTCGCTCTGCGTGCGGCAGGCGACCTTGTGGCCTTCGACCCCGGCCCTGCGGGACGGCATCTGCTCATCCTGCTGACGGATGCTTCGCCCAACGACAGCCGCCGTGTTCCGCCCTCGCCCGAAAATCCGCTGGGACACGATTATGGCGGTGCATACGGTGTGGACGATGCCGCCGCCGAGGTGCGCCAGCTCCGGCAGAAGGGCCTGCGGGTGTCGGCGGTCTTTATGGGCGAGGACAGCTCTATCCCGGCGGCAGAACGTATCTACGGAAAAAATCTCGCCCGTATCCGCGGCATGGATCAGCTGGCGCGTGCCGCTGGCCGTCTGATACAG
>CAVJGY010000063.1:6216-6837 GCA_963648915.1 Acutalibacteraceae bacterium
TCCGGGAACTGGGCGATTGATTTGAAAATTATGAAAAACTTATAGTTGTTTTTAGTTGTGAGTTGTGGTATACTGTCCTTGGACAACAACGAAAGGTTATTCAACAAAACCGCAAAAACGATGTTCCGGTTTTGCGGTCGGTCGTGAAAACACCCGTTTATCTGAGGAAGGAGAACCCACCATGGACGCTGCCCGTTACTTTGAGATGATGCACAATGCGATGTCTGCCCGCAGACCCTATATGACCCTTCTGCTGACCGTAAAGGTACAGGATGTGGGCGGGGCGGACGCTTATCTCGAGCTGCGTCAGGACGCGTCTACCGGAACGGCGATCGTGCTGTATTCCACGATGGGACGACGGAACTTGAACTTTCAGCTCTTCCGGAAGGGCTGGCAGCTCTGCCACAACGCCAGCGGTGAAATGACGAGTCGCTTCCCGTCTACGGCAGACGAGCTTCTGGATGAAACGGATTTCTCCGCCTATATCCGGGACGATGTTCTGGACGCCGACCGGACGGCCAGCATCCTCCGGGAACTGCGTCGGTGCGCAGGTTCTTCCTGCGGGATGCCCCTTTCGTCGGGCGTCCGGACGGATGCCATCATCACAACCGAAAGCTTTGT
>CAVJGY010000064.1:0-2743 GCA_963648915.1 Acutalibacteraceae bacterium
CCACAACGAGGAAATAGACCTCGCAGTCATGCCCAGCGGAGGCGTCCTCGGCCTGCTGTTCCAGCGAGGTGAGGGTGTCTGAGTCGAACAGTCCGTACTCGTCCCGCACCAGCGGTGCGGCGGCAGAAGCAGCCAGTGCGACACTCAGACAGAGGCTCAGACTCAGCAGAAGGGCAGCAAAGAGGGAAAGGTTTCGTTTCATGGTTTTCATCATCGTCATCCCCCTTTACCACAGCAGAAAATAGGACAGCACCGCCATGAGCGGCAGGCTGATGCCGAAGAACCATGCGGCCAGCCGTCCCTTATCGATGGGAAGGTCGCCGATGAGCCGTCCGGTCTGGCCGTTCATCGCAAACAGGAAGTCCTTGCCCTTCCACTTGGTGTGGAGCATCCAGACCGGGAGCAGGGCATAGTGCGCCTTCTGCGGGGTGATGTTGATGTTTTCGGAATGGGGATGCACCTCGGAATAGCCCTGAATGGTGTCCCGGAGTGCGGCGGCGACGGACTGGTTCATCCGGCTCTCCGCCCGGGCGTAGCAGGTGGCCTCGTCCTCGTCGTAGCGGTCGGCCAGATAGCCGGGCAGATAGGCCGTCGAGAAGGGGACGAGCGCGCTGTAATCGAACGGCTCGATGGCGTCCATGTGGGCGTCCGGCATCTTGCTCGAGCCGTCCACCGGGACTTTCGTGAACCGGGTCGTGCCCCGCCGCCGGATGTCGTAGAACTGGGTGGTCGTCACCATGTAGTCGCCCTCGCGGTGGCTTTCGGTCACCTGACCCTCATAGCTGCCCCGGGCGTCGACGTCGGCATCATAGAGCCAGAAGGGAACATACACGCCCTGAATTTCCTCGATGTGGTTGTGACGGCTGAACGCCTTCGGCAGAAGGGCCTTTCCCTTGTAATAGCGGGTCAGCTGCTCAATGGCGGCTTTCCGGTCGAGCTTGAAGGGGATGATGTACTCTGGTTTCAGCTTTCCAGACAGTTTGCCGCCGAGGACGGTCGGGTTGCCGCAGTAGGGACAGTTGGTGGCGGCAGTTTCCGCATCACAGACCAGCTCTGCACCGCAGGACGGGCAGGAGTAGCTGTTCAGCCCGGCGGCTTCGGCCTCGTCCCAGCGGGGGAAGTCCGGCTCAGCTTTCGCTTGTTTTGCGGCTTTCTCGGACTTTTTTGCATCCGCTTCGGCAGATGCATCGGCCGCGGCCTGTTTTGCGGCATATTGGGCTTCAATGTCCTTTACCTCAAAGCTCGAGCCGCAGTAATCGCAGGTCAGCTTTCCGGTCTTGCTGTCAAAGTGGAGCGGGCCGGTGCAGGCCGGGCATTGGTAATTGGTCGTTTTTACAGCCATAATTCCCGCCTCGTTTACGCGCCGAAGGGCTTGCCGCAGTTCGGGCAGAACTTAGGCGGCTGTGCCGGGTCAGCGGGCGTCCAGCCGCAGCTCGAGCATTTCCCGGCGGGCTTGGGCTTGCCGCATTCAGAACAGAACTTTCCGGTGTTCTTCGTGCCGCAGGAGCAGACCCAGACAGTCGGAGCTTCGGGCTTGGGACTGCCGCAGGCAGTACAGAACTTGCCCGTGTTCCCGGTCTGACCGCAGGTGCAGTTCCAGCCGGAAGCGGCCGGAGCGGGCTGTGCGGGCTGTGCGGGCTGCTGCTGTGCGCCCATCTGATAGAGGCTCTGTGCGTTCACGCCGCCCATCGCTGCGGCCTGATTCACGCCCATAAAGGCCATCGCCGGGCCTGCGGTGGTGTTGGAGGCAGCGGTCTGCATCGCGGCGGCCTGTGCACCGACCAGATGGGCGGCGGCACGGGTCGGGTCCATGAAGGCGGCACTCCGCTGCAGGTCCTTCAACATCTGCTCGTCCTCTTCGCTGGCCTTGACGCCCGAAACGCCCAGAGAGACGATCTCGATGCCACGCAGTCTGCCCCACTTGGCGGAGAGCTCCTGATTCAGCACGTCGGCCAGTTCGGTGGTGTGGCCGGGCAGGGAAGAGTACCGGATGCCCATCTCGCTGATGCGGGCAAAGGCAGGCTGAAGGGCGGTCATCAGCTCGGTTTTCAGCTGGCCGTCCAGCGCGTCGCGGGTGTAGGCATTTTCCACATTGCCGCAGACATTGGTGTAAAACAGGATAGGATTCGTGATGCGGTAGCTGTACTCGCCGAAGCACCGCACGCCGATGTCAATGTCGATGCCTGCCCGCTGGTCGACGACCCGGAACGGGACGGGGCTGGGCGTGCCGTACTTGTTGCCGACCAGTTCCTTGGTGTTGATGTAATAGATGCGCTGGTCTGCGGCGGCCTGACCGCCAAAGGTGAACCGCTTACCGATTTCGGAGAACACCTCGTCGATGTTCTTCGCCAGACCCTTTCCGGTGAAGAGGGAGGGCTGTGTTCCGGTGCTGTAGGTATACTCGCCGGGCTCGGCGCAGAGGTCGACGACCTTGCCCTGCTCGACGATGAGGGCGCACTGTCCCTCGGCGACCGCGATGACCGAGCCGTCCGAGATGATGTTCTCACCACCCCGGCGGTTTGCCGAGCGGCCCGAGACCTTTTTCTCTCCCTTGACGGCCAGAACCTCCGCCGGGAGTGCATTGCAAGAGAAAAATTCCTTCCACTGGTCGGCCATCACGCCGGATGCCGCGCCAACAGCAGCTTTGACAAAACCCATAAGCCAGAATCTCCTTTGTATTCACAGTTTGCTGTAAAGACAGCTCTGAAAGAAGTATAACATAAAAAGCAGACCTTTAAAAGCC
>CAVJGY010000064.1:2753-6835 GCA_963648915.1 Acutalibacteraceae bacterium
GCCGGATGAGGTGGAAAGCTGCCCGTGAAATCGATTTTGCCGTTAAGTTTACACCTCATCAGTCTCGCATGTGCTCGACAGCTTCCCCTCAAGGGGAAGCCTAAATTATGTGTTGCAATTTTCCAGAAAGTGGTGTACAATACAAAACAACAATCAAAGACAGGGGAGCTTGTACAGCAGGCTGAGAGGAAGTTCTCGAACTTCGACCCTTTTACCTGATGCGGATAATGCCGCCGTAGGAAGTCATAGGGATATGAATTTTTACAGGAGACACCGCAGAAGGGTGTCTCCTGTTTTTTGTTGTGCTGAAATTCTGAGAGGAGGAACACAAAAACGGCTCTGCAACGCCGACTGGTTGCAGCGAGACTGAGGGCGAGCCCCCTGAGCCTTGTATCGACAGCGATGGGAAGCCGTGTTCCGGCGTGAGAGGAGGCCAGCAAGCCTCGACCGATTCCAAGGGAAAGGTGTCTTTTGGGGTGTGCTGTCGTCAGCCGTGTCCCGGACGTTTCCCGAAACGAAAAGGAGTGTTCCGTTATGAAAAATCTGTCTGTCAAAAAGCTTGCTCTCGCTGGCATGTTCTGCGCTCTGGCTGTGGTCGGCAGCGTGTTCTCGTTCCCCATCTTCGGCAGCAAGTGCGCTCCCGTCCAGCACATGGTGAACATCCTCTGCGCCGTCCTGCTCGGCCCGTGGTACGGTGTGGGCGTGGCCTTCGTCGCGTCCCTCCTGCGGAATCTGCTGGGTTTGGGAAGCCTGATGGCCTTCCCCGGCAGCATGTTCGGTGCATTGCTCTGCGGCCTTGTCTATCACAAGACCAAGCAGCTGCTCCCGACGCTGGTGGGCGAGGTCTTTGGCACGTCCATCCTCGGTGGTCTGTGCGCCTATCCGGTCGCCATCCTGCTGATGGGTAAGAGTGCAGGTGACATCGCATTCTATGCCTATATCGTCCCCTTCCTCGTCTCTACCGCAGGCGGTGCAGTCATCGCGGGCGTGCTGCTGTTCAGCCTGCAGCGTTCCGGCGCATTGAAGGGAATGCAGACAAGCTTGAGCTAAATGCCTCTCACTCTGGGAGAGGTGGCATTGCGCTAGCAATGACGGAGAGGGCAAGGCCGTTGAAAATGATGAACAGCCTCACTCTCTCAGTCACCTGCGGTGACAGCTCTCCCAAAGGGAGAGCCTTTCATATGTTGATATGTTGATTGGAGTTTTTGTGAAACATCTCGATGAAATCTTAAAGCAGGTGCAGGAAACGTCCCCCCTCGTCCACTGCATCTCAAATCAGGTAGCCTCCAACGACTGCGCAAACATCGTGCTGGCCTGCGGTGCGTCCCCCATCATGGCGGAAGACCCGGAGGAGGTCGCCGAGGTGACGGCCATCAGCCGGGCGGTGTCGCTGAGTCTCGGCACGCCCAATCCCCGGAAGGCCGAGGCTTTGCTCCGTGCCGGAAAAAAGGCGAACGAGCTGGAAATCCCGGTAGTGTTCGACCCGGTGGGCGTGGGCGTTTCGGCATTCCGGAAAAAGATCGCCCGCGACTTTCTGAACGAAGTCCATCCGACGATTTTGCGCTGCAACTGCTCCGAGCTTCGGACGCTCTGTCTCGAAGAGGCAAACGCCCGGGGCGTGGACGCTGACGCAAAGCAGGAGCAGGACGAAAACGAAAATATCCAGCTGGCGAAACGGGCAGCGAAACAACTGAACTGCATCGTCGCCATGACCGGAAAAGAGGACATCGTCACCGATGGCGAGCAGGTCTGTCTGGGGCATAATGGCACGCCCCTGATGCGGAAGGTCACCGGAACGGGCTGTATGCTGTCGGTTCTGACGGGTGCATTCGTGGGGGCGAACCCCGGGTATCCGCTGGAAGCCGCCCTCGGTGCGGTCTGCATGATGGGCTTGTGCGGCGAACGAGCTGCACAGCAGATGCAGCCGCAGGACGGAACGGGAAGCTTCCGTGTTTATCTGATGGATGCCATTTCCAACTTGACCCCGGAGCAGCTAGAGGAGGGTGCGAACTATGAATATTACCGCTGAACAGCTTCGTCTTTACGCCGTGACCGACCGCGCATGGGTCGGGAAAATGACTCTGCCCCAGCAGGTCGAAGCGGCCTTGAAGGGCGGCGCGACCTGCGTTCAGCTGCGGGAAAAGCAGCTGGATGAGGGCGACTTCTTCAACGAAGCGTTGGAGATCCAGAAAATCTGCCGTCATTACGGCGTGCCCTTCCTCCTGAACGATAACGTCCCGCTGGCACTGCGGTGCGGTGCGGACGGCGTGCATGTCGGACAGGACGACATGAGTGCCCGGGAAGCCCGCCGGATTCTGGGTGCGGGAAAAATCATCGGCGTGTCGGCACACGATGCAGACGAGGCGAAAAAAGCCTATGCCGACGGTGCAGATTATCTCGGGTGCGGCGCGATGTTCGCGACCTCCACCAAGACCAATGTGCAGGTGCGAAGCCGGGAAACGCTGGCTTCGGTCTGCGCGGCCGTTCCCATCCCGGTGGTCGCCATCGGCGGAATCACCAAGCAGAACATGCTCACTCTCGCCGGATGCGGTGAGGCGGGCGTTGCCCTTGTCAGCGCGATCTTTGCGGCCGAGGATATCGAGAAGGAATGCCGCGAACTGCGGGAACTGGCCGGGAAGCTTTAAAAATGATTCAAGGGCCGCCACACGCGGTGGACAGTCCTTTGAGATAGAATGAGAGGTTTGAAGATTATGAACTACACCACACAGATGGACGCCGCCCGCAAGGGCATCGTCACGCCCGAAATGGAGATCGTAGCAAAGAAGGAGTACCGGACGGTCGAGGAGATTCGTCAGCTGGTCGCAGAGGGCAAGGTCGCCATCCCTGCCAATAAGCACCACACCTGCCTGAACCCGGAGGGCATCGGCAGTATGCTGCGGACCAAGATCAACGTCAACCTCGGCGTCTCCCGCGACTGCAAGGATTACAGCGTCGAGATGGAAAAGGTCATGAGCGCGGTCAACATGGGCGCAGAGGCCATCATGGATCTGTCCAGCCACGGCAACACCCAGCCGTTCCGCCAGAAATTGACCCACGAGTGCCCGGTCATGATCGGCACTGTGCCGGTGTACGATTCGGTCATCCACTATCAGCGCGACCTCGCCACCCTGACCGCGCAGGACTTCATCGACGTGGTGCGTCTCCATGCGGAGGACGGTGTGGACTTTGTGACCCTGCACTGCGGTATCACCCGCAAGACCATCGACCAGATCCGCACCCACAAGCGGAAGATGAACATCGTCAGCCGCGGCGGTTCGCTGGTCTTTGCATGGATGAGCATGACCGGAAACGAGAACCCGTTCTATGAGCACTTCGACGAGATTCTGGACATCTGCGAGGAGCACGACGTCACCATCTCTCTGGGCGACGCCTGCCGTCCGGGTTGTCTGGCTGACGCCACCGACGTCTGCCAGATCGAAGAGCTTGTCCGTCTGGGCGAGCTGACTAAGCGTGCATGGGCGCACAATGTTCAGGTCATGGTCGAAGGCCCGGGACATGTGCCTCTGAATCAGGTCGCGGCCAACATGGAAGTTCAGAAGAGCATCTGCATGGGTGCACCGTTCTATGTTCTCGGACCTCTCGTCACCGATATCGCTCCCGGCTACGACCACATCACGGCCGCCATCGGCGGCGCAGTTGCGGCCATGAGCGGTGCGGCCTTCCTGTGCTATGTCACCCCGGCCGAGCATCTGGCTCTGCCCAATGTCGACGACGTGAAGCAGGGCATCGTGGCGTCGAAGATCGCGGCACATGCGGCGGATATCGCAAAGGGCATCCCGCACGCCCGCGACATCGACGACAAGATGGGCGACGCACGCCGTGTTCTGGACTGGGACGCACAGTTTGCCTGCGCCATCGACCCCGAGACGGCAAAGTCCATCCGTGACGCCCGCCTGCCCGAGGACGACCACAGCGACACCTGCAGCATGTGCGGCAAGTTCTGCGCCGTCCGCAGCATGAATAAGGCTCTCGCGGGCGAGTATATCGACATCCTCTAAGCTCAGGCTTTTTCTTCTATAACACAAAACCGTCCGGCTGACCACCGGACGGTTTTGTTGTTT
>CAVJGY010000065.1:0-6765 GCA_963648915.1 Acutalibacteraceae bacterium
GTCGTAAGCCTCCAGAATTTTCTGGCGGAACACTTCCTCGCCCACACGGTCGATGGTGAATTGGAAGCGCTCGCCGGGTTTGGCGTTCTCGGCAAAGAAGTTGATGGCGGCATCACACACTCGCAGCAGCTTGTCATGGTCCTCGATAAAAGGAATGATGGGTTCGCCTTTGTGGATGGTGTTGCCGAACAAGCCGCCGAAGGAAACGATGTAGCCGTGCGTTTCCTCGTAGGCATCGGTGGGGCAGGCTTTGGTGCAGCGACCGCAGTAGTTGCATTTTGCCGGGTCAATGGTGATTTTTCCATCGCTCAGCTCGATTGCCTTGGTGCGGCAGGCCTTGACGCAGACACCGCACTGGATGCAGGCGTCTTCTTTCCAGCGCACCTGAATGCCGCCCTTGATGCCCACATCGTTTTCCTCGGCTTTCAGGCAGTTGTTCTGACAGCCCGTGATGCCGAATTTGAACTTGTGGGGCAGTTCCCGACCAAAATACCGCTCATCGATCTCCTGCGCCAGTGCATAGGTGTCGATGCAACCACTGGGGCAGACGGCACTGCCTTGGCAGGCCGTGATGGTGCGGACGCGGGGGCCGCAGACACCGGGGGTCACACTGCCTTCTTCCAGTGCATTTTTCACTTCATCGATCTGGTCCAGCCGGATGAAGGGAATCTCCACGCCCTGACGGGAAGTCAGGTGGATATAACCCTCACCATACTTGTCCGAAACTTCTGCGATCTTGGCAAGCTGCTCTGCGCTCAGATGTCCGCCCACCGTCCGCAGACGAAGGGAAAAGCAGTTTTTCTGTTTCTGGCGCATGAAGCCGCCCTTTTTCAGGGTGCTGTAATCCACTGCCATCGTTCTTTGCCTCCTTGTTTCATTCTCAATCAAACTCTCTTTTTGTCACAGGCTTTTGATTGCATCGGTAAAGTCTGCGATCAGGTCTGCTGCGGCCTCAATGCCAACGCTGACCCGGATAGTATCTTCAAATACGCCTGCTGCGTGCATCGCTTCCGGCGTGCTGTGCAGATAAATGGTGGATGCCGGATGGATGACCAGCGTCCGCACATCGCCGATGTTGGAGGCGATGCGGGCATATTTCAGGTGATTGATGAGGGCGTAAGCACGCTCCTTGCTGCCTGCCCGCAGAGTCAGGATGCCGCCGCCCTTACCGCCGAATTGCCGCTGTGCAAGGTCATAGGCCTGTGCATCCGGCAGAGTGGGATAATTGACGGACACGCCGTTCAGTCCGCTGAGGGCTGCGGCCAGCGCGTGAGCGTTGGAGCAGATGCGCTCCATCCGCAGACCCAGCGTTTCCAGCCCCACCACGTTCAGATAGGCGTTCATGGGAGCGAGGCACCCGCCCAGTTCCTGCCACAGACCGTTGCGCAGCTTGGAAAGATAGGCGAACCGTCCGAACTTCTGGTACTCGGCAAGGCCGGGGTAGCGAGTGGCATCCCAGCGGAAGCTGCCGCCGTCCACGATGACGCCGCTGACCGCATCGCCGCTGCCGTTGATGTACTTGGAAGAAGAATGGACGACCACATCCGCGCCCAGCTTGAGGGGACTGACCAGATAGGGCGTTGCGGTGGTGCTATCCACGAAGAGCGGGAGATTTTTGCTGTGGACAAACGCGGCCAGTGCTGCAATGTCCAGCACTTGCAAAGCCGGGTTGCTGATGACCTCGCCAAAGACAGCGCGGGTATGCTCGTTGACCAGCGGTGCGATCTTTTCCGGGGTCAGCTCGTCTACATAGTGGGTCACGATGCCAAAGTTTTCCAGATCCCGCAGCAGGTTCAGCGTACCGCCGAACAGACCGTTTGCGGCAATCAGTTCATCGCCCGCCCGCAAGACGTTCAGCAGTGCCACCGTAACAGCAGCCATGCCGGAAGAGCAGGCCACCGCGCCCACACCGCCTTCCAGCGCGTTGATGCGCTGCTCAAAAGCTGCAACGGTGGGGTTGCCGATGCGGGTGTAGGCAAAGCCCGGTGCCCGGCCTGCAAAGACCTGCTCCAGCTTTTCGGAGGAAGGATAGGCAAAGGCGGAACTCTGGCTGATGCCCGGCAGGGTGGCTCCGTGCTCATAGAGCGGGACGCCGCTGCCGTGCAGCAGCCGGGTATCGAAGGCTGCACCGCCCGCGCTGTGTTCCTGCTGGCCGTTGCCCACCTGCGTGACTACGCCGCAGGCAGAGGTCATGTTGGTGATGCGGTCAATGAGGATCAGTTCACCCATGGTACGGTGATGGGCAAAGGTGTCCAGCACGATGGGTTCCACAAAGGAGAGGGTGCACAGCGCGATCTCATTTTTGCTCAGAGAAGCTGCCGCCTTGTGCTCGCCGGTGTTCACGTCAATGGCATATTCAATGCTGTTCAGCGTGCCGGGGATGAGCTTGGTGCCCAGCTTCACAAAGAAATCCTTGCCGGGTGTCAGCGGCTCGTTGTCCATCCAGAGCAGGGCGGTCTTGAGGGTGTCTGCCACCTTCAGGCCCGCGCCGTTTTCCAGCACACATCCGCGGGAAACATCCACTTCTTTGTCCAGCTGGACATTCACCGGGTCGCCCTGCTGTGCCTGCTGCACAGCCTTGTTGCCGATGTAGATGGCCTTGATGTGAGCCTGTTCACCGCTGGGCAGAGTGCGCACATTGTCGCCCACCGAGAGGGTGCCCGCTTCGATCTGGCCTTGAAAACCACGGAAGGTATAATCCGGGCGGCAGACACGCTGCACCGGGAGATAGAAACCTTGCTCCTTCACATCGGAAACATCCACATTTTCAAGGTGTTCCAGCAGCACCGGGCCGTTATACCACGGCATCTTATCAGAGTGGGTAGTCACATTGTCGCCCACGGTGGCGGATACCGGGATGGCCACATAGTTACCGAGAGAAAGCTCGGCGGACAGCTTTTTGATGTCCTCTTCGATGGCACGGAAGCGGGTTTCGCTGTAGCCCACAAGGTCCATCTTGTTCACTGCAAAGACAAAGTGCCGGATGCCCATCAGGGCGCAGATGCGGGCATGGCGGCGGGTCTGCACCAGCAAGCCCTGACTGGCATCTACCAGAATCACCGCAAGGTCGGCAAAGGAAGCACCCACGGCCATGTTGCGGGTGTACTCCTCGTGACCCGGCGTGTCGGCCACGATAAAGCTGCGGTGGTCGGTGGTGAAGTAGCGGTAGGCCACATCAATGGTGATGCCCTGCTCCCGCTCTGCCATCAGACCGTCCAGAAGCAGAGAGTAATCAATAGCACCGCCGGTGCTGCCCACCTTGGAATCCAGTTCCAGTGCCTTTTCCTGATCGGCGTACAGCAGCTTTGCATCGTAGAGGATGTGGCCGATCAGGGTCGATTTGCCATCATCCACGCTGCCGCAGGTAATAAATTTGAGCAAGCCTTTCATTAGAAATAGCCCTCCTTCTTCCGACGTTCCATGCTGCCGGCTTCTTCGTGGTCGATGACGCGGCTGGTGCGCTCGGATTCCACAGCGGCCAGTGTTTCGTCAATGATTTCATCCAGCGTGTCGGCATCCGATTCCACGGCACCGGTCAGCGGGTAACAGCCCAAGGTACGGAAGCGCACCTTCTTTTGCTCGATCTTCTCGCCGGGGCGCAGCTTCAGGCGGTCATCGTCTACCATGATGAGGTTGCCGTCCCGCTCAATGACCGGGCGTTCAGCAGCAAAGTACAGTGGCACGATCTCGATCTTCTCCCGGCGGATGTACTGCCAGATGTCCTTTTCCGTCCAGTTGGAAATTGGGAATACCCGGATGCTCTCGCCTTTTTTGATGCGGGTGTTATAGAGCTTCCACATCTCCGGTCGCTGATTCTTGGGGTCCCATGCCTGCGCCGTGTTGCGGAAGGAGAAGATGCGCTCCTTGGCGCGGGATTTTTCTTCATCCCGGCGTCCGCCACCGAAGGCAGCGGTGAAACCGTATTTGTTCAAGGCCTGTTTCAGGGCCTGCGTTTTCATAATGTCGGTGTAGGCAGAACCGTAATCAAAGGGGTTCACGCCTTGCTTCACGCCTTCTTCGTTGGTGTACACCAGCATCTGAATGCCCTGCTCTTTTGCAACGCGGTCACGAAACTCGATCATCTCATGGAATTTCCATGTCGTGTCGATGTGCAGGAAGGGGAAAGGTGGCTTTTCCGGGTAAAAAGCTTTCAGGGCCAGATGCAGCATAACCGAGCTGTCTTTGCCGATGGAGTAGAGCATGACGGGCTTTTCACATTCCGCCGCCACTTCACGGATGATGTAAATGGCCTCGGCTTCCAGCTCGTCCAGATGAGATCTTGTTGCCACAGGTCGTACCTCCTTAATATTGGTTGGAATCTTTTTTGTTCACGTCCAGTATAATCTCCGTACCGTCCGGGCGGGTGATGCGCCAATGATTGATACCATTTTCTTCCCGGACGGTCAGGGTGCTGCCGCGTCCGCCAAGGTCTGCGCCCAAGAAGTAGTGCAGTGCTCCGGCAGGGCATTCTTTCAGGCAGGCTGTGCAGCCCCAGCAGTCCTGCGGGCGGGACATCGTGATCTTGCGGGCGGCATCCAGCCGCAGCAGATTTCCGGGGCAGGCCTCGGTGCAGCGTCCACAGCCGATGCACTGTTCCGGCTCAATGCGAATGCTCATACACATCCCCCTCTCTTACCAGCGGGCGGCGCAGGATCTCCAATTTGCCGTTCACCAGCCGGGAGTTGACGTAGCTTTCCTCGGCAGGGTCGGTGTTTGGATAGTCCTGATCAATGCCAAAGCCCGGCCAGCGGGTCTCATGCCGTGCGGCCAGATGGGCAATGACCGCCTTGCAGACTTCCAGCCGGTCGGTCAGTTCGTAGATGCGCAGCAGGTCGTCCATGTCGTCTGCGTGGAGCTGCTGTGTAAGCTCTGTGAGCTGTTCGATGTGCTGGCGGGCAATGTCCAGCCGTGCCGCACTGTATTCGTAGGAAGTGCCTCTTCCGCCTGCATATTCGTCCATGAACTTCTGCATGGCTTCTTCCAACGCGTCTGCGGTAAACAGCGGCTTGGAATTTACGAAAAAGCGTTCGTAATCCGGCTTTGTTTCGACAAGTTCCGGCAGGGTGTGGCTGCGGCAGAAGGCCGTTGCGCTTTCCGCAGCGATCTTTCCCTCCGCCATGGCACCGGAAACGTATTTCTGCGGTGCGCCGCCTGCCACATCTCCGGCCGCAAACAGGCCGGGAAGCGTTGCCGCCCGGCGGGTATCCACCCAGTAGCCGCTGGCGGTGTGCCCGCCCACGATGTAAGGCTCAGTGCCCTCGATCTCCACATCCTGCTCTGCCGGACCTTTGCCGCTTTCCAGCCATTTTAGGGTTTGGGCCGGGGCCATGTTCAGGTAGGCTTTGTACAGGCTTTGCTGCTGTTCGGACGGGATGCCCTTTGTGTGCAGGGTGCAGGGGCCGTGCCCTGCGCGGTTCTCGGCGGTAGTGCCGTAGACTCGCTGGTTGGTGGTCAGGCCATAGGTGCGCTCATAGTTTTCGCCGTTGGCATTGATCTGCTTTGCCCCCACACCCTGCGCGATGGTGCCGGTGGGAGCGATGGTATCCTTACAGCGCAGAGCCACGAACCGCATTTCAAAGGTAGTCATTTCTGCTCCGGCCCGCAGACCCATCGCATAACCCGCACCGGTGTTGAAGGGCGGATACCACATCTTGTGGCGGGAGAAGCCCGGATTATTGGGGCGGTACAAGCCCGCCGCGCCGCCTGTGGTGCAAAGCACCGCATTGGCTTCCAGCGTATAAGCAATCGGTTCCCGGACGCTGAACCCCTGTGCGCCGCAGACCCGGCCATCCTGCACAATGTAGTCTGTGATGTTGATATGTTCCAGCACCGTCACATTGGGCTGACGGGCGGCTTTTGCCAGCAGGGGCTTGATGTTCTCGCCGTTGATCTTCACATTCCGGGCACCACGGGCGGCGTAGCTGCCGTCCGGATTTTTCAAAAACACCAGACCGAACTGTTCCAGTGTTTCGGTGGCCTCGTTCAGCCCCTCGGCCATGGTCAGCAGCAGGTCACCCCGGACAATGCCCTCGGCATCCTTCCGGGCGTAGTCTACATAGTCCTGCGGGGTATAGCCGGGGTTGATGTAGGCATTGATGGCGTTGACCCCGGCGGCAAGGCATCCGCTGCGGGTAAGCCCCGCTTTTTCTGCGATCAGAACCGAAAGACCGCTGTTGCGCAGGGCGTAGGCGGCATAACAGCCTGCCGTTCCGCCGCCGATGATGAGCACATCGGTGCGGAGTGTTTTGTGCTGTAAGTTCAAGCTGCCGCCTCCTTAAATGACTACGGTCGCGTTTTTCAGGCAGGCATTTTCCACCACATAGGCGGAACTGCTGTCGAATGCAAACAGGCGGTAGATAAATATGCCCACGGTCTCACCGATCTCCACCGGCGGCTGTTCGATGAGCCGCTTGCCGGTCAGAACAGTTTCGCCCACCTTGACCTGAATTTCAATCTCGCTGCCACGGAAAGCTGTGGAAACTACCGTGCCCTGCTCGGTGCTGTTAGGGTAGCGGACGAATTCGCCTTTTTTCAAGATGCTGACGTATTCTGGGCGGACGACTGCCTGCGTCACATCCCGGACCGCATCCTCAAAACCCTTGAGGTGATGGAACTGCCCCACCGCCGTGGACTGCCCGATGAACTGCGCCACGAAGGGCGTTGCCGGGCTGCGGTAGATCTCAGCCGGTGTGCCGATCTGCTCGATGCTGCCCTGATTGGTGATAATGATCTCATCGGCCACTTCAATGGCTTCGTCCTGATCGT
>CAVJGY010000066.1:0-6757 GCA_963648915.1 Acutalibacteraceae bacterium
CAGAAAGCGGTCTTGCCTGCGCCCAGACCGCCGGTAAACGCGATGAGCGCACCCGGCTCCAGCACAGCGGCCATTTTCCGCCCCAGTGCGACCGTCTCCTCGCGGGAATGTGTGATAAATTCAGACATCAGTCGATACCTCATAAACAAAACGGGGATGGCAGCTTTCTGCCATCCCCTAGTATAGTATAAATTCAGAAAAAGTGCAACGTCTGCCGGAAATCTGTTCCCGAAGCTCAGACGCGCTCGGCCACCAGCTGGAAGCCCTCCTTCGTCAGTTCCTCGCGGATCTGCTCGATCTGGGCATGGTCGCGGGTCTCGAGAGCCAGCTTCAGGAAGCAGCTGGAAATGGGCATGTTGGGGTCAGAACCGTCATGCAGGACGGAGACGACGTTGCTTCCGCAGCGGGAAACGATGGCCGCGACCCGCTCCAGCTGGCCGGGCTTGTCCTCCAAGGCGATGGTGAGGTTCGCCTTGCGGCCGCTCATGACGAGACCGCGGGTGATAACGCGGTTCAGGATGTTCACGTCGATGTTGCCGCCCGAGACGAGGCAGACGACCTTCTTGCCCTCGATGGGCAGCTTGTGGAAGAGGGCAGCGGCCACCGGAACAGCACCCGCGCCCTCGGCGACGAGCTTCTGGTTCTCCATCAGGGAGAGGATGGCAGCGGCGGTCTCGTCCTCGCTGACGGTCACGATGTCGTCCACATACTCCTCGCAGAGCTTATAGGTCAGCTCGCCGGGGGTCTTGACCTGAATGCCGTCGGCAAAGGTAGAGACGGCGTTCAAGGTCTGGTATTTGTGCTCGTGGAGGGAGCGGTACATGCTGGGTGCACCCTCGGCCTGTACGCCGTAGACCTTGACGTCGGGGCGCAGGCTCTTGATGGCGAAGGCAACGCCCGAGATGAGTCCGCCGCCGCCGACCGGAACGATGACCGCATCCACATCGGGCAGCTGGTCGAGGATCTCGAGGCCGATGGTGCCCTGTCCGGCAATGACCTGCTCGTCGTCGTAGGGGTGGATGAAGGTCATACCCGTCTCGGCCTGCAGCTCGACGGCCTTGTCGTGGGCGTCGTCATAAGTGCCGGGCACGAGGCAGACCTCTGCACCCAGATTCTTGGTGTTCTCCACCTTCATGATGGGTGCGCCGTCCGGCATACAGACGATGCTCTTGATGCCCCGGCGGGTCGCGGCCAGTGCAACGCCCTGTGCGTGGTTGCCCGCAGAGCAGGCGATGACGCCCTTCTCGCTCTCTTCCTTGGAGAGCTGGCTGATTTTATAGTAAGCACCGCGTACCTTGAAGCTTCCGGTCACCTGCAGGTTCTCGGTCTTGAGGTAGAGGTGGCAGTCCTTCGACATCCGCGAAGCCTCGATGAGGTCGGTCTTGCGTGCAACATCCTTGAGAACGAACGCGGCGTGGTAGATCTTATCCAGAGTCAGCATGACAATATCCTATCCTTTTTCCGTTTTTTGACAATCTATGCGATAGAAAATAGTATAGAATACCAAAATTGATTTGTCAAATGAAGTTTCTTCATGATTTGACCCGTAAAGAGGAAAGTGCGAACAGAAAAAGACTTCGGAAAGTCCGCTGACCCTCCGAAGTCTTTGAAAAAGCGTTTAAATCTCTGCAAAAGCGTTTAAATCTCTGCAAGGATGGCGTCGCCCATGGCGGTACAGCCGAGGCAGGTGCAGCCCTCGCTCATGTTGTCGGCGGTGCGCAGACCCTTGTCGAGGACCTTGTTGACCGCATTCTCGATGGCGTCTGCTTCCTCGGTCATGCCGAAGGAGTAGCGGAGCATCATTGCAGCGGACAGGATACAGGCGGTGGGGTTCACGATGTCCTTGCCTGCAATGTCGGGTGCAGAGCCGTGAATCGGCTCGTACAGGCCGCGCGTGCCCTCGCCCAGAGAGGAGGAGGGGATCATGCCGATCGAACCCGTGATCATGGATGCCTCGTCCGACAGGATGTCGCCGAACATGTTCTCGGTCACGATGACGTCGAACTGACTGGGGTTCTTGACGATCTGCATCGCGCAGTTGTCCACGAACATCTCGCTGTACTCGACGTCCGGGTACTCGGCCTGCAGGCGGTGCATGACCGAACGCCAGAGACGGCTGGTGTCGAGGACGTTGGCTTTGTCGACACAGCAGAGCTTCTTGCGGCGTTTCTGTGCCGTCTCGAAACCGATGCGGCCGATGCGCTCGATTTCATGCTCCGAATAGGGCATGTAGTCGACGGCCTGCTTTTCGCCGCTTTCCAGCGTCTCGGTGGTGTGCTTGCCGAAGTAGACGCCGCCGATCAGCTCACGGACGATGATGAAGTCGATGCCCTGTGCGACGATCTCCGGCTTCAGCGGGCTGGCAGGAGCGAGCTGCGGCCAGATCTTCGCCGGGCGGTTGTTGGAGTACAGACCCATGCCGGAGCGCAGGCGGAGCAGACCCTTTTCGGGACGCTGCTCACCGGGCAGACCCTCCCACTTTGGGCCGCCGACCGCACCCAGCAGCACGCTGTCGGCTGCAAGGCACTTGTCCAGCTCGTGCTGGGGCAGCGGGTCGCCGTACTTGTCGATGGCCTCTCCGCCCATGGCCGCGTCGGTGTAGTGGAAGGTGTGGCCGTACTTTTCGGCGACCTTATCGAGAACGCGGAGGGTCTGCTTGACGATCTCCGGGCTGGAGCAGTCGCCCCAGATGACAGCAATGTTTTTTTCCATAAGATGAACTCCTTTGTCAGGTGATAACCTCTCAGTCTCGCATTCGCTCGACAGCTCTCCTGATAGGAGAGCCTATGATGAAAATAAGGCCTTTACGAACTGCCAAAAGCCTCTCCTACAAGGAGAGGTGGCAATGCGAAGCATTGACGGAGAGGTTGGACAAGAGCGGATTTTATTTTTTTGCAGTCAGCGACTTCATCAGGCCGCCTGCGGTGATGATCTCCTGAATGAACGGGGGGAACGGCTCGGCCTGAAAAGTCTTGCCAGTGGTGATGTCGGTGATGACGCCCGTGTCGAAATCGACGCTGACCTGATCGCCTGCGGTGATGGCGTCAACGGCCTCGGGGCACTCCATGATGGGGAGGCCGATGTTGATGCTGTTGCGGTAGAAGATGCGGGCGAAGCTCTTCGCGATGACGACCGAGATGCCAGCCGTCTTGATGGCGAGGGGAGCGTGCTCACGGGAAGAGCCGCAGCCGAAGTTCCAGCCGCCGACCATGATGTCGCCGTCCTTGACGTTGTTGACGAATTCCTTGTCGATATCCTCCATGCAGTGAGCAGCAAGCTCCTTTGCGTTGGGGGTGTTCAGATAGCGGGCCGGGATGATGACGTCGGTGTCGACGTTATCCGGATATTTGAAAACAGAACCGTTTGCGTTCATGGCTGAAAACTCCTTTCGTTAGACCGTGCGGGGGTCGGTGATGTATCCGGTCAGTGCGCTGGCAGCAGCGGTGGCGGGAGAAGCGAGGTAGACCTCACTCTTGACGTGACCCATGCGGCCGACGAAGTTGCGGTTGGTGGTGGAGACACAGCGTTCACCCTCGGCGAGGATGCCCATGTAACCGCCGAGGCAGGGACCGCAGGTCGGGGTGGAGACGATGCAGCCCGCGTCAATGAAGGCAGTCGTCCAGCCGCGGAGGATGCACTCCTTGTAAACGGCCATCGTAGCCGGGATGATGATGCCGCGCACGCCCTTCGCGATGTGCTTGCCCTTCAGGATGTTGTAGGCGGCCTCCATGTCCTCGAGACGGCCGTTGGTGCAGCTGCCGATAACGACCTGATCGATCTTGATGTCCTTGCCCTCGCTGGCCGGGTGGGTGTTCTCGGGCAGGTGGGGATAGCTGACGGTCGGCTCAAGCGCGGACAGGTCGATCTCAATGGTCTTTTCGTACTCGGCATCCGGGTCGGCCTCGTAGAACACCGGCTCGCGCTGGCTGCGGCCGTCCAGATAAGCCTTCGTCACGTCGTCGATGGGGAAAATGCCGTTCTTTGCACCAGCCTCAATTGCCATATTGCAGATGGACAGACGGTCGTCCATGCTCAGAGAAGCCACGCCCGGGCCGGTGAACTCCATCGACTTGTACAGTGCGCCGTCGACGCCGATCATGCCGATGATGTGGAGGATCAAATCTTTGCCGCTGACGCGGGGATTCAGCTTGCCGTTCAGAACGAACTTGATGGCAGAGGGGACTTTGAACCATGCCATGCCGGTCGCCATGCCTGCGGCCATGTCGGTCGAGCCGACACCCGTCGAGAACGCGCCAATTGCACCGTAAGTGCAGGTGTGGCTGTCTGCGCCGATGACACAGTCACCAGCGGTCACGATGCCTTTTTCGGGCAGCAGGGCGTGCTCGATGCCCATCTGACCGACATCGTAGAAGTTGAGGATGTCGTACTTGTTGGCGAATTCGCGGCACTGCTTGGACTGGGTCGCACTCTTGATGTCCTTGTTCGGCACAAAGTGGTCGAGGACGATGGCGATGTGCTCCTTGTCGAACACGCCGTTGAAGCCTGCGCGCTCAAACTCGTTGATGGCGACCGGGGTGGTGATATCGTTGCCCAGAACGATGTCGAGCTTGGCGTTGATGAGCTGGCCTGCCTTGACCTCGGCAAGACCTGCGTGAGCGGCCAGAATTTTCTGCGTCATGGTCATTCCCATGGTGATACTCTCCTTTTTTATCCTGAAAGGTTCTCTTTTTACTTATTGTTAATTGCCGACACCAAAGCCTGAACACCGGCTACGATGATATCGGTGTTCGTGCCTGCGCCCCAAGTCACGCTGCCGTCGCCCCATGCCAGACCGACATAAGAGGCTGCACGGGAGGTCGAGCCCTCGTCGAGGCTGTGTTCGGAGTAGTTCTCGAGGTGGAAGTCCATCCCCGTCGCGCTCTGGATGGCGTTTGCCACAGCGTCCAGACGTCCGTTACCGACCGAGGTGACGACCTTGCGCTGGCCGTTCAGGTCGAGGGTGACGGTGGCGGTGATGCCGTTCACCTGTGCATAGTGGGCTTCGATGACCGACAGCGGCTTGGACTTGTTGAGGAAGGTCTCCTCGAAGATGCGGAGAACTTCGCCCGCACTCAGCTCCTTGTGGCTGTGGTCGGATACGCTCTTGACCTTGTAGCCCAGAGCCTCGCGCATCTTGGGCGGCAGGTTGTAGCCGTAGTTCTGCTCGAGGACAAAGCCGATGCCGCCCTTACCGCTCTGGCTGTTGATGCGGATGACGTCGGCATCGTAGGTGCGGCCGATGTCGTGCGGGTCGATGGGGATGTAGGGGCAGGTCCAGCGGTGCTCGCCGTGCTCCTTGCGGTAGGCCATGCCCTTGGCGATGGCGTCCTGATGGCTGCCCGAGAAGGCGGCAAAGACCAGCTGTCCGGCATACGGGGTGCGCTCGTAGATGTGCATCCGGGTCACCCGCTCGTAGGTGGCGCAAATTTCCGGCATGTTGGAGAAGTCCAGCTTCGGGTCGACACCGTGGCTGTACATGTTCATCGCGAGGGTGACAGCGTCGACGTTGCCGGTGCGCTCGCCGTTTCCGAACAGGCAGCACTCCACGCGCTGTGCACCCGCCAGAACTGCCAACTCTGCGCAGGCAACGCCCGTACCGCGGTCGTTGTGGGGGTGGGTCGAGATGATGACGCTGTCGCGGTATTTCAGATGTTTGTCGCAATACTCAATTTGATTTGCGTAAACATGGGGCATACTCATCTCAACGGTGACAGGCAGGTTGATGATCATGGGGCGGTCGGGAGTGGGCTGCATGATGTCGAGGACGGCGTTGCAGACTTCCACGGCGTAGTCGACCTCCGTTCCGGTGAAGCTCTCGGGGCTGTACTCGAACAGGAAGTTGCCCTCGTACTCCTGACTGAGCTGCTTGACGAGCTTTGCGCCGTCGGTCGCGATTTGTTTGATCTCCTCTTTGGACTTGTGGAACACCTGCTCACGCTGTGCGACCGAGGTGGAATTGTAGAAGTGGATGACCGCACGGGGTGCGCCCTTGACGGCCTCGAAGGTGCGGCGGATGATGTGGTCGCGGCACTGGGTCAAGACCTGAACCGTGACGTCCTCGGGGATCATGTCTTTTTCAATCAAAGTGCGCAGGAACTCGTACTCGGTCTCGCTGGCGGCAGGGAAGCCGACCTCGATCTCCTTGAAGCCGATTTTGACGAGCATCTGGAAGAACTCCAGCTTCTCCTCAAGGCTCATCGGAACGATCAAAGCCTGATTGCCGTCGCGCAGGTCGACGCTGCACCATGCAGGAGCTTTTTCGATGTGGTCCTTCTTGACCCAGCTGTCGTATCCGGCAGGGACGGGATAGTATCCCGGAGCGTATTTGGTAGCATCCATCATTTTGGTTGTCCTCCTAAATCCTTACACTTTGTGGAATCCGAAATAAACGAAAAGGCCCTCGTCACTCAAAGGCCGAAACCCCTGAGAGACGAGAGCCTGTAAAGTCCTTACAAGGCGACCCGTGGTACCACTCTCTTTGCCGTAAAATACGGCCACTCAACACGATCGGCATTTCCTGCGAATCGCTGCTCTGTTGTAACGGTGAGCATCCGTCAAGGCCTACTGTCCAGTTCAGCCCTGCCGCTCAGAGGCCAGTAACCGAAGCCCTCCGCACTGCCTTGCACCACCCGGCAGCTCTCTGTACGCAGAAGAAGATCGTTTTTTCCCCGTCAAAGCGTTTGTGCTTGTTTTCTGAAGTAAATCCAGTTTATCAAATCTCCGATAGCGTGTCAAGAAGTTTGCTTCACAACGAAGA
>CAVJGY010000067.1:0-1275 GCA_963648915.1 Acutalibacteraceae bacterium
CTATATTATAGAACCAGTGAAATACGGCTCTGAGCGGAGTCGTAATGGATACATCACCCACCTGATACAAGGAGGAACGCGCAATGATGAAACCTATTTCTATCTGGAAGCAGGAGCTTTCGGACGGCACCCACGCCGACCGTCTGGCGTCCCTGTACTGCTGCGCACCGGAGCAGACCCCCGCGCAGGCCGCCCGTTATGCGGCGGTGCTGGACGGTCTGGAAAAGACCTTCGGTTCTCATGACGAGGCCGGGCTGTACAGCGCACCGGGCCGCACCGAGATCGGCGGCAATCACACCGACCATCAGCATGGCCGGGTGCTGGCGGGCAGCGTCAACATCGACATGATCGCCGCCGCAGGCCCGAACAGCCTGAATCAGCTGCGTGTCCAGAGCGAGGGCTACGACCTCTGCGTCATCGACCTCGACGACCTGACCGCCCGCAAGGAAGAGGAAAACACCAGTGCCGCCATCCTGCGCGGTGAATGTGCCGCCTTTGTCCAGCGCGGAGCTGCCCTGTCCGGTCTGGATGTTTACATCTCCTCCAACGTCCCCAAGGGAAGCGGCGTTTCCTCCTCGGCAGCGTTCGAGGTTTTGATCGGCGTCATCCTGAACGACCGCTTCATGACCGAGAAAGTCTCCCCCATCGCCATCGCTCAGATCGGCCAGTGGGCAGAGAACGTCTACTTCGGCAAGCCCTGCGGCCTGATGGATCAGATGGCGTCCAGCGTCGGCAACATCATTACCATTGATTTCGCCGACCCTGCTCACCCCGACGTCGAGCCGGTGGCCGTCGATTTCTCCAAGGCTGGCCTTGCCCTCTGCATTCTGGATTCCGGTGCAGACCACGCCGACCTGACCGACGAATATGCTGCCATCCCCAGCGAGTGCCGTGCCGTTGCAGCCGTCTGCGGCGGCGAGGTCCTGCGCGACGTCCCGTTTGAGACCTTCATCGCAAAGATTCCCGAGTGCCGCAAGGCCTGCGGCGACCGTGCCGTCCTGCGTGCCTTCCACATCTACGCCGACAACGACCGCGTTGCCAAACAGGTGGCCGCGCTCCGTGACGGCGACTTCGACACCTTCCTTGCCCTGCTCAACGAGTCCGGCAACAGCAGTTGGGAGTATCTGCAGAACGTCATCCCCGCCGGGTACAAGGAGCATCAGGAGGTCGGCGTGACGATCGCCGCCGCAAAGCATCTGCTGAACGGCCGCGGCGGTGTCCGCGTCCACGGCGGCGGCTTCGCAGGCACAGCACAGGCCTTCGTCCCGCTGGATA
>CAVJGY010000067.1:1295-6631 GCA_963648915.1 Acutalibacteraceae bacterium
TCCTCTCCATCCGCCCGGAAGGAGGCGCAGTCCTGTGATCTCCACCGCAATTCAGCAGCTCGTCAACTACGGCCTTGACACTGGCCTGATTTTACCTGACGACGAAATTTATATCCGCAATCAGCTGCTCATGACGATGCAGCTGGACAGCTTCACCGAACCGGAGGGCGAGGTCTGCTACACCGACCTTGAAGCCATCCTGAAAACGCTGGTCGACGATGCCGTTGCGCGCAGCGTCTGCGAGGACAACTCCACCGCCCGCGACCTCTTCGACACCAAGCTGATGGGCGTGCTGACCCCGCGCCCCAGCATCGTCCGCGCCAACTTTGAGGAGCGGTATGAGAACGAAGGCTCGCAGGCGGCCACCGACTGGTTCTACGAGTTCAGTCAGGACACCGACTACATCCGCCGCTACCGCATCAAGCGCGACCTGAAATGGGTCACCAAGACCCCCTACGGCGACTTGGACATCACCATCAACCTGTCCAAGCCCGAAAAAGACCCCAAGGCCATCGCTGCGGCCAAGCTCGCACCCCAGAGTGCTTACCCGAAGTGCCAGCTCTGCGTCGAGAACGAGGGCTATGCAGGCCGGATGAACCATCCCGCCCGCGAGAACCACCGCATCATTCCGCTCACCATCAACGACAGTGCGTGGAATTTACAGTACAGCCCCTATGTTTACTATAATGAGCACTGCATCGTGTTCAACAACCAGCACACCCCGATGAAGATCGAGCGGGCGACCTTCCGTAAGCTGTTGGATTTCGTCGCTCTCTTCCCCCATTATTTCGTGGGCAGCAACGCCGATTTACCCATCGTCGGCGGCAGCATCCTCAGCCACGACCATTTCCAAGGCGGCCACTACGAATTCGCCATGGCAAAAGCTCCCATCGAGAAGAGCTGGACTTTCCCCGGCTATGAGGATGTGGAAGCAGGCATCGTCCACTGGCCGATGAGCTGCATCCGCCTGACCTGCGCCGACGACAAGCGTCTGGTGGAGCTGGCCGATAAGATTTTGACCGCATGGCGCGGCTATACCGACGAGAGCTGCTTCATCTTTGCGGAGACTGACGGTGAGCCGCACAATACCATCACCCCGATCGCCCGGATGCGGGATGGCAAGTTCCAGCTCGACCTCGTTCTCCGGAACAACATCACCACGCCGGAGCATCCGCTGGGTGTCTATCACCCCCATGCAAAGCTCCACCACATCAAGAAGGAGAACATCGGCTTGATCGAGGTCATGGGTCTGGCCGTTCTTCCCAGCCGCTTGAAACAAGAGTTGTTTGAGTTGGCCGATTTGCTGGTCGCCCATGTGCCGACCTCTGAATATCCTGAAAACCTTCAGAAACATGCGGAGTGGGCAGAAGATATCCTCGCCCGCCATCCGGAACTGAATTGTGATACCGTGCATCTTATTCTTCAGGATGAAGTCGGGCATGTGTTCGCGGAAGTCCTGACGGATGCAGGTGTTTATAAGCTGGATGAAGCTGGACGGGCTGGTTTCGTGCGGTTTCTTGAAAGCATTCGTTAATTAAAATCATCCCTCTTTGTCGTACTCTTTATGCCTTCCCCTTGAGGGGAAGGTGGCATTGCGGAGCAATGACGGATGAGGTGGAAAGTCAACGGAAGATAGATTTCACCTTCGCGTTTACACCTCATCAGTCGCTCACGCGACAGCTTCCCCTCAAGGGGAAGCCTTTTCATCTCACATCAAAGGACTCAGCAATCTCAGCACACTGTCCAGCAGCGTCCCGGGCAGGCTGGTGCGGCAATCGGAGAGCTGCACCTCCCGGCACTGGGTCAGGGTATGCCGCACATCATTTCGCAGGGCGATGACCTGACTGTTGTGCATCAGGAGCGTGCCGCACTCGAAGTGGAGGAACAAGCTCCGGTAATCCATATTGATACTGCCAACGACTGCGATTTTATCGTCGCTGACATAGCACTTCGCGTGGAGGAAGCCCGGCGTATATTCGTAAATTTTTACGCCCGCCCGAATCAGTGGCACATAGTAAGAGCGGGTCAGGCGGTAGATCAGCTTCTTGTCCGGGATGCCCGGCACGACCAGCCGGACATCCACGCCCCGCTTTGCCGCCATTTTCAGGGCGTCCAGCATCTCCTCGCCCACGGCTAGATAGGGCGTATAAATATAGACGTAATTCTGCGCCTGCGACAGGATATCCATATAGACCGTCTCGGCCAGCGATTCCTCGTCCAGCGGGCTGTCTGCGTAGGGCTGCACCACGCCGTCCTGCAATTCCGGCCAGCGGTTCGGGTCGGGCGCAAAGGCGGTGTACTCCGCTTCGCTGGGGCGGAAGGAGTTCCAGAAATTCAGGAACATCACCGTGAAATTCCAGACCGCCGCACCTTCGAGACGGATGGCGGCGTCCTTCCAATAGCCGAACCGCTTTTCCGCATTGATATATTCATCGGCGAGGTTCACGCCGCCCGTATAGCCGACATTGCCGTCGATAACAACGATTTTCCGGTGGTCGCGGTGGTTCATCACGATGGACACCAGCGGCACGACCGGGTTGAACGGGATGCACCGGATGTGGTGCCGCTCCATCCGCACCACGAAATCGCTCGGCAGACCCAGCAGGCTTCCGAAATCGTCATAGATGAGCCGGACGTCCACCCCCTGTGCGGCCTTACGGACCAAAATCTCCTCGATGCTGCTCCACATTTTTCCTTCGCTGACGATGAAGAATTCCAGAAAGATGAACCGTTCCGCCTTCTCAAGGTCAGCCAGCAGTTTCGGGTACATCGCTTCTCCGCAGGGGAAATATTCGGCGGCGGTGTTCTTCCACGCCGGGTATGGGCCGTAGTTTGCAACGTAGCGGCTCAGACTCCGGCATCGTGTTTCCAGTGCGTCCGACTGCCCTTCCTTCTGCGATAGATCGTCTGTATGTTGCTTTTCGACCTCCTGCATCTTCTCGCGCATCCGTTTCGCCGGGGCTTTGTTGCCGAACAGCAGATAGAGCGCACCGCCCAGAAGGGGCAGTGTGCCGATCAGCACGATCCAGATGATCTTGTACGCGCTGTTCTCGTCCTTGCGCACCAGATAGAGCACGATGATAACGCTGAGCACCCGCAAGGCCGCATTGACCCAGACGCGCCCCGTCGTCAGCGAAAAAAACGCCCACAGCAGCCACGCCACCTGCAAAGCCACCAGAACTACCGTAATGACGACGCGGTTGAGAATCTTATTAAAGAATCGCACGAACGGCAGTCGAAAAAACATAGCTTCCCTCCAAACTCCGGCACAGCAGCCTGTGCCGTCCCTCTTGATGAGAAGTAGTATATCGCAGTTTCACGTTTTTTTCAAGATTCAGCCTCCCCCATCGGACACCAAAAAAGCCCCACAGCAGCCTTCCGGCCACCGTGGAGCTTTGGGTGTTTATGAAATTCAGGCGTCGCCGTCCTCATAGCCGACCATCAGGCCGCCCAGCTCGGCGTAATAGCTGCACAGTCCGCCGCACTCGATGACCCGGACGTCCGCGCCCTCAAAGATGGCCTGCACCATATGCATCAGGCGTTCTGCTGCCGCCGAGTTGCCGCAGTGTGCAATTACCAGACGGCCGCTGTTGTAGCCGCGCTCCTTCAATTCCAAGATGATCCGTTCCAGTGCACCGTGCTCGCCGCGGGTCTTGCAGAGGACCTCCAGCTCTCCGGCCTCGCTTGCCTGACCGATGACCCGGATGCCCAGCATCCGCGCCACTGCCGCCACTGCGGGCTTCACCCGGCCGTTCCGCGCCAGATTTGCCAGCGATTCCAGCGAGAAGAGAAGATGGGTGTGCTTGTGATAACGGAGCATCTCTTCGCAGATGTCGTCGAAGGCCTTCCCTTCCAGCACCAAGTCCCGGATGCGCTCTGCAAGGAGCTGTGCCTCCGGGCCGGCCGACAGACTGTCCAGCACAAAGACATGGGTGCCCGGGTTGTCCTGCATATACTCCTCGGCGGCAAGCTGGGCGGCGTTGTAACTGCCCGACAGCGTGCCCGTGATGGTGACCGCAAAGACCTGCTCCGCGCCCTCATAGGAGGCCAGCCAATCGCTGACGTTCGGGCAGGAGGTAGAGGTCTTGCCCTTATAGGTGCGCAAGGTCTGCGCCATCTCGACGGCGTTCAGCGCGCCGTCGTCGCGGTATTCCTCGGTGTCGGTGATGATTTTTAACGGAACACAGGCAAAATCCACGCCCGCGAGGGTATAGAGGTTCGCGGAGGAATCCACAACGATCTTGGTTTTCAGCATAATTTATCTCCATTTCAGCAGGCAGTGACGCCGCGTATTTGTACGTTTGCAAAACCACTATATCAGTTTTTCAAAAACCTGTCAATCGTTTTTGAGGATTCTTTGAAAAGTTTTCACGTCCTTCTTGACCTCGCATCCAAAATACGCTATACTGTCAGACATGAAACAGGAATTGAAACGCCGCGTTGCGGCCTGTGCTGCCGGCTTCGCCCTGCCCCGGTACCACGAACTTCCACAAGTGGGGCTTTATCTGGACCAGACCATCCAGTTCGTCAACGGGTATTTCCGCTCCTTTCCGGGTGTCGAGCTGACGCCCTCGATGGTGAGCAATTATGTGAAGAAAGGCGTTATCTCCCACCCCATCAAGAAGAAATATACCCGCGACCAGCTGGCAAGTCTCATGTACATCGTCGCCTCCAAGACCGTTCTCTCGCTGGAAAACATCGAAACACTGTTCAAAATGCAGCGAGAGCACTGTTCGGCGGCGCAGGCCTATGATTATTTCTGCGACGAGATGGAAAACTGCCTACCCTATGTATTCGGTGTGTCCAGCACCATTCAGGATCTTGCCGCCGATGCTGACGACGAGAAGCTTTTGCTGCGCAGTACCATCCTGTCTGCGGCCAACAAGATGTATTTGGACTGCTTCTTCGCCGCCTCCCGTCAGGAGGAAGCCCTCTGGCCGGGAATCCTGAACGACTTAACGTAAAAAAGACGTCTGTGCATTGCACAGACGTCTTTTTTGTACGCTCTATTTTAGGTGTCCTGCAGCTCACCACGGCTGGCGGCTTTCAGGTATGCGAAGATGAAACCGTCGAGGTCGCCGTCCATCACTGCGTCGACGTTGCCCGTCTCGTAGTTGGTGCGGTGATCCTTTACCATCGTGTAGGGCATAAAGACATAGCTGCGGATCTGATGACCCCAAGCGATCTCGTTCTGAACGCCCTTGATGTCGTCGATCTTATCCATATGCTGCTGCTTTGCGATCTGATACAGCTTTGCTTTCAGCATTTCCATTGCGTAGTCGCGGTTCTGGAACTGGCTGCGCTGGGTCTGGCAGCTGACGACGATGCCGGTGGGC
>CAVJGY010000068.1:0-6618 GCA_963648915.1 Acutalibacteraceae bacterium
TTGGATTTCGCAAACACGCCCGGTGTGAGCAAACAGATGCGTTGTGTGATTACCGTGCTGATATGGGGTTGTACAATTATGTGCGCCGGGCTTTGCTTGCTTTGCGGGGTCTGCGCAATTTGGTCTTTTCAGCAGGGAGCTTATAAAGCGGCAGTTGGACTGACTGGAGTTGCAGCGATTTTGCTTTTGGGAATGTATGTACTTTGCTTTCGGTATTATGTAAAACGATTTCGGATTAAGAAATAGTTGAAAAAATTGAGCAACTTGAATCCCGTTATTGACCGAAAGCGCGCTTTGCGGTAAAATTGAGCCAAGAAAATAACAGGAGGTCTGTCAGTATGAAGATGAAGGCCAAACGTATCCTCTCGCTGCTGTTGGCAGCAATTCTGAGCCTGAGCATCCTCGCGACTCCGGCAATGGCGGCGACTGCTTCGGAAGAGCCCGAAGGCGTGACGAGCGTTGAGGCGGTCGAGAGCGACGCAGAGTCTCAGCTCGATACCCAGAACGATGCCGTCTCCATCCGGCTGAAGGCGACGGGCGACCTGGTCTATGGTTCGCCGTTCACCCTCAGCATTGAGACCAAGCCGGCAGACACGCAGTACATCGGCGTTGTCATGGGAACGAAGGGCGAGGCCAAGGGCTATGTGACGCTGGTGCTGTCCGATAAAATTCGCACCCTGCTCAAGGTTATTCCGCTGCCCCGCAAGATGTCCGCGACCCCCGATCAGGAGGAAGAATTCAACGTCTACGCATACCTGAAACAGCTCATCGACGGCAACGACGTCGAAGTCCTGCTCCGTGTGGCGGACGAGGTCGTTTCGGTCATGGACGTCTTGAAGTTCTATATGCCGACCCTGAAGGATGTCTCAACGGGCTTGAAGCTGGCCGTCGATATGATCCGCAAGTTCCTGCCGAAGGATGTCGCGACCCACATCTATATTGATGAACAGCCCACCGCCGCAGGCAGCTATGTTGCGGGTGCGGTGGCGTTGGAATCCGGCGACATGAACACCGCAGGCGTGGCAATGTTCAAAATCAAGCCGAAGTCTGAGGGTGTCCGCCTCTACTGGGCGAGCGACCTTCCCGAGACGCTGACCGTCGAGGAAGCCGCAAACTTCAACGGTGCGGCGGTTCTGGACGATAACGGTCAGGTCATCTCCGATGCAAAGGTCACCTGCACCTATCAGAAGGGCGACGGCAGCTTCCTGTCCGGCCTGTTCAACAAGAAGTCCAATACCTTCCCGACCGAACCGGGCAAGTACACCGAGACAGCTACCGTCACGGGCAACTACTCCACCACGAAAATCACAAGAACCATCGTTATCAAGTAATTGAACCGAAAAAATCCCAGAGCTGCGGCTCTGGGATTTTTGTTTGCCTTATTTCAGATTCAGTAGGGGCGATAGAAGAACCGGCCGCCGCCACAGCAGCAGTTGCAGAGCATGTTCAGCAAAATCATAGTCCAGCACCAGCGCATCAGTCCGCCCGGCTGGGCATAGGTGGTCTGGGTGCGGTAGGTCTGGCCGGGGTTCTGCATCCGGCGCAGGTGCATCTGGTATTCGGTGTTGTTCGGGTCGAGCTGAACAGCGCGGCGTGCGTCCTGCAGAGCGTCGATGCTCTTTCCGAGACCCTGATTTGCCAGAGAGGAGAGGTAATACCACCGGGCACTCCGGTTGTTCATTCCGTCAAGGACGCGGCGCGCCTCGGCGTAGCGGCCATTGGAAACGAAGTTCCGTGCGGCCTGCATCTCCGGGCTGTCCGAGCTGGAATAGCTTGCACCGCCTTGCTGCTGATAGCCGCCAAAGCCGAACCCGAAGCCAAACGGGTCGAAGCCGTCAAAACCGTTGTCGTAATAGCCGTTCTGCTGGCCGTAGCTCTGCTGCTGATAATTGCCATAGGGATTGTTATAGTATCCCTGCTGACCGTAGCCGCCGTTCATCTGCGGGCCGGTGTCGCCCTTGGTGATGGCGTCATAGGCGGCCTGCACCTCCTTGAAGTGCTCTTCGGCCGTGGGGTCGTTGGGGTTCAGGTCAGGATGCCAGCGTTTGCACTTGGCGCGATAGGCTTTTTTGATCTCTTCGTCACTTGCACCGCGCTGGATGCCCAGCACCTCATAGGGGTCTTTCATGGATCTACTTCCTCACATCTCTCTAGTGGCGCGGCCGAATCGCCGCAGTATCTTTTAGTCTACCGGACAATGCCCGGAAAATCAAGATGAATCAAAAAATATCCACCCTTACCGGGCGGAATTTTTTTCGTTCTTGGCGTTTTTGCAGTTGTATTTGAGCCACACGCCCGAATACAGGATGTTGCGCAGAAGGTCGACGTCCTCCACACAGGGCAGACGCTCGAAGCTCTGGGCGCAGTTCCCGAGCAGCAGTTCGAAAATTTCCTTCATCTCGTCCTCATAGCCGGGCTGCTGGCTCAGGGACTTGAGAGGGTTGTAGCTGCCCTTTTTCTTGTCCCGCTCGAGGTCGTCGTAGGCGTCCAGCAGGTAGATATATTTTCCCAGATGGAAGCCGATGCTGCGCAGTTCGGGCGACCAGTGGTCTTGTTGATAGTCGAACAGCTCGGCCATCAGGTCGCCGAAACAGCCCGACACGGCGTCCAAGTCCTCGCTCCCGGCGGCTTCGTACTCGGCCAGTCGGTCGAGACAGGTGCGGATGGCCGTACACTGGCGCGGCCAGCGGGATTCTGCATCCTTCACCGGATTTACGAGCAACCTTTCAAAGCCCAGCCCGAGAAGGCTGTGGTCGTCCTTCCACTTGTCCTCGGCGTTGTAATAGTGGAGCGCGACACTCAGATCGGCACAGTAGTCGGTCGGTGCGCTGGAACGCCAGTTGGTTTTCCGGATGGGGTGGATTGGGCAGTGGGAAGAACCCGTCACGCATTCGCTTTCGCCCTCATACAGGCTGGAAAGGAGCAGGTTCAGAAAGGTCAGGTCATAGCTCAGAGTCAGCCGTCCGCGCAGACCGTGCAGCGCACCGATGCGGCGGCAAAGCCCGCAGTAAGCGGTGCGGTAGCGTGCCTGTGCCTCGGGCGAAAGTGCGGCCTGATTGGGTATCACATAACCAAACATGGCTCAGCTCTTCTTGATGAACTGGGTGCCGCAGCGGGGGCAGGAGATCTGGATGCGACCCCGCCCACGGGGAACGCGGAGCTTCTGACGGCACTGCGGGCAGCGATAGTAATGGTAGAGCTTCCGGTTCGCCCACTGGTCTTTCAGGCCGTTGATCTTTCCGGTGATGCGGTCCTTCATGGTGTAGAACTGGTAGTTCTCCTCGGTGCGCTTGGAGATGTTCCGGCTCAGGGAGCGGTAGTAGCAGAGTCCCAGCGGGATGATGCCGAGGAAGGTCAGGAACGAGTTCTTCGTCAGCAGGGCGAGCAGGATGAGCACCAGAGACAGAATGCTGAGGAACTGGTTCAGACCGTCCGTGCCATAGCGTCCGATCATAAAGCGGCGAAATTTTTCTCTCATATATTTATCATTCCTTTGTTATCGAGCAGGCGGCTGTTTCAAGCGGGAAAAGCCGCATCGTTTGTTTTCGATTTTTAGAATAGCATGGAACCATGATAAAACTTTGAACAGAGTGCAAATCTGTTGTAAAAGGACGGGACTTAATCCCGCTTGCGGATGGTGATAGCCGCTTCGGTGTCCAGCGCGCCCTCCATCTTACAGTGGAGAATGGCGCGTCCGGCCTCGCCCGTGGTGGCGAGATATGTTCCGGCCATGCCGCCTCGCAGAGGAACGATGCTTGGCCCAAGGATGGAGAGTGGGCCTTCGACGCTCAGCTGAACGGCCTCGCCGCAGTAGGGCAGAAGGTTGCCGTTCTGGTCGATGGCACGGAGGCTGACGGCGGCACAGTCCCAAGTCGGGCCGTCGGTCAGGATGGGGTTATGGACGACGCATTCCAGACGGACGCTCTGCACCGGTTCTTTGATGACGGTCTTGACGGCACGGCCATGCCAGACGGCCTCGAACCGATAGACCGACGACGGACTGCCCAGCACGCCGATGTATTTGTAGTACATCCGGAGCAGGTCGTTCCAGTTCAGCCGGAGAGAGAGCATCCGTGCCCGGGACAGGGGAGACAGCTCGAGGGCGTCCCGGCGCATCTCGTTCAAAATGGCCGCCACCTGCGGCGCGACAGCACGGTCAAGCCCCTCGTATTTTTCGAGGAGTGAGCCGACGAAATCATGAATTTCAATGGGCGGGTGGGGCAGTGCGGCGAACCGACCCCGGCGGTCGGGGGAGAACTCCGCGATAAAATCGTTCCCGCGATAGAGCCGGACGCTTTCGGCGTTGGTGAACACCCAGCACGCTCCGGCGAAACCGCCGGGATGGTCGCCCAGAGCCATCGTGGAGGAGACCTCCAGCACAATGTCCGAAGGGGAACGGGGCGTTTTCTGGCTGGCATAGACGGCGGCGGAAAGCTTCGGATTCCGGAACATGTCCATCACGCCGTGATAGCAGATGCGGTCGCCGCTGCCGAATTCCCGGTGGGTGTTGTAGTCGGCCATGCACCAGCCGAAACTGCCCGCATTGCCCTGCTGGGCGATGGTGTCGTTCAGGACGGCGGCATAGCGCAACGCCTGCGCCAGACGGTGCGGCTCGTCATCAAAGGCCTTGGCCGGGAACTGCTGGCCGCCGAATTCGCTGACAAGATAGCCCTTCCGGATGTCGGGCGTGACGACGGAGCGGACCTCACAGCCCGAACCGCGCCCGCGATAGGAGTAGTCGTTGAAGGCGTAGACGTCCTCGAGCAGCTGGCTCTTCCGGGAATTCCGTGCGCCTGCGGTGGGACGGGTCGGGTCGAGACGGTGAACGGCCTCGTTGGTGCGCTTGTAGAACGCCTCATCGTCCGCGCTGCCGTTGATGCGGACGCCCCACAGAAAGATGCTGGGGTGGTTGCGGCACTGGCAGACCATCTCGCGGCAGTTCTGCAATGCCTGCGCTTTCCACACCTCGTCGCCGATGTACTGCCAACCGGGAATTTCGGAAAAGACCAGCACGCCCAGCTCGTCGCAGGCGTCGAGGAATGCCGGGCTCTGGGGATAATGGCTGGTGCGGACGGCGTTGCAGCCTAGCGTCTTTTTCAGAAATTGCGCGTCCAAACGCTGGATGCTGTCCGGCATGGCATAGCCCTGATAGGCGAAGCTCTGGTGGCGGTTCAGGCCGCGCAGTTCGACCCGCTGGCCGTTCAGATACAGACCACCGGCCACGAACTGGATGGTACGGAAGCCGAACCGGGTGCTCTTTTCGTCGAGGACACGGTCGGGCAGGCCGTTCGTGCCCGGACGGATGAGCCGGACGGTCAGGGTGTAGAGGAAGGGGTGGTCGATGCTCCACGGATGGACGCCGTTCAGCGTGCCCGTGATGGGGATGGAAAGCTCGCCCGCGTAAACGGCGCGGCTTCCGGCCGGACTGCGAATTTCAGCCTGCAACGTGCAGCCGACCGTCTCGCCGACGGTGGAGCTGTAAATGCGGAAATCGCCCTCGGCCTTGGCCTCGATGAAGATGTCCCGCAGATAGGCAGGCTCTTTGACGTCCAAGGCGACCGAGCGGTAGATGCCGCCATAGGTCAGGTAGTCGATCTGTCCGCCGAAGGGAGGGACATTCAGATCCTCACGGCTGTCGCACCGGACGGCGACGACATTTTTCGCGCCAAAGCGCAGCGCGCCCGTCAGGTCGACGGTGAACGCCGTGTAGCCGCAGGCATGGTGAAACATCCGCCGCCCGTTGCAGAATACGGTGGCGTCGTGGGCGACTGCTCCAAAGGTGAGCAGGATGGTGTGCCCCTCCCACTCCTTCGGCGCGAAAAATTCCCGCCGATAGCCCGAGAGCCGCTGATAATCGTTTTCGTTGCAGTAGTTGTAGGGCAGGACCTTCACGGTGTGGGGAAGCCGCACCGGGGTCAGCTCCAGCTCCGGGCATTCCGGCTTTACGATCGCCGGGTCAAAAGTGGGGGTAAAAAGCCAGCCGTCGTTCCAATCGTAATGTTCCATCGCCTGTTCTCCCATGCTTTCAATACTTTATTTTATATCCTATCACAAAGTTGTGAACGAAAAAAGCTCTGGAAAGACATTTCGGCCGAATCTAAATAAAAATTCAGAATCTAAACAAAAAGCTCCCACCGGAGTGGGAGCGGAAAAGTTCTTATAACCAGCGAGCAACAATTTCCCAAGCAGCTGGCGGATGCTTATGGAGGGTCTGTTCCTTTACAGATTGTGTGCTGTAACCCCACTTGCAGGAATTGCAGATATAGGTTTGGATGTTATAACATTCCTGTACAGTATCATTGTAACGGGGGTCAAAGAAGCCGCAATTTGTGTAGCTTACGGTCGTCCAAGGGGTGTAATGGTCATCAGCAAGAACGACCTGTTTTTCACCGCAATGGCTACAGATGAATGTCTCAACATCATTCTTGATGGAGGTATCCATGCTGAGAGCCGAAGCAGGCAGTGCAAAGATACTGACTAAAAAAATAATAGCAAGAAAGGAGGAAAAAGATTTTTTCATAAAAATTACCTACCAATATTGCATGTGGCCAAAGCAAAGGCTTTTCATCAATGCTCATGGAAAGTGTCTTCCTCGGTTGAGTAAGAAGACCAGCCACT
>CAVJGY010000069.1:0-6603 GCA_963648915.1 Acutalibacteraceae bacterium
GTAGCGATGACCAGGGTGCGGACCTTTGCGCCCCAAGCGGTGATCTCGCAGACATCGCCGACCGGGTGCTTATTCTTGTCGGTGTCGATGCGGATGCCCAGCCAATCCATGTGGTGGCAGATCTTTGCACGAGCGATTGCGTCGTGCTCGCCGATGCCGCCGGTAAAGACGATGGCGTCGACACCGCCCATAGCTGCGATGTAGCTGCCGATGGTCTTCTTGATCTGATAGTTCAGCATATCAGAAGCCAGCTGTGCGCGCTCGTTGCCCGCTGCAGCTGCCTCTTCGACGTCGCGCTTGTCGCTGGAAACGCCGGAGATACCCAGCAGGCCGGACTTCTTGTTCAGGATCTCGTCCAGCTGATGGCCGGTGATGTTCAGGGTGTACTTCAGGTAGTTGACAACAGACGGGTCGAGGTCGCCGCAGCGAGTGCCCATCATCAGGCCAGCCAGCGGGGTCATACCCATGGAGGTGTCGACGACCTTGCCCTGGTCGACAGCAGCGATGGAAGAACCGTTACCCAGATGGCAGGTGATGAGCTTCAGACGCTCGATGGGCTCCTCCAGATACTCAGCAGCCTTGTGAGCAACATACTTGTGGCTGGTGCCGTGGAAGCCGTAGCGACGGACGCCGTACTTCTCGTAGTACTCATAAGGAATTGCGTACATATAAGCCTTCGGGGGCATGGTGCTGTGGAAAGCAGTGTCGAAAACTGCGACCATCGGGATGTCCGGGCCAAAGACCTTGCGGGCTGCCTCGATGCCGAGGATGCCTGCGGGGTTGTGCAGAGGTGCCAGAGGGCTCAGCTCACGGATGGTGTTGATGACCTCGTCGGTGATCAGGCAGCTGTTCTTGAACTTCTCGCCGCCATGGACAACGCGGTGACCGATGGCGTTGATCTCCTTCACGTCGTCGATGCACTTGCCCTCGCCGGTGGTCATCTTCTTGACGACCTCAGCAAAAGCCTCGGTGTGGGTGGGGAAGATCGCGGGGGTCGTTGCCTTGTGGCCGTTGGCCTCGTGGGTGATCATGCTGCTCTCCATGCCGATGCGCTCGCACAGACCCTTGCACAGGACCTTCTCGCCTTCCATGTCGATCAGCTGATACTTCAGGGAAGAAGAACCGCAGTTAATAACCAGAACCTTCATCTTCTGTTGCCTCCAATATTGATTTTTCAGCCCGGGATACGGGCAGAATTTTACAGATTCCTATTTTTATTATATAATAGGGTCGGCCGCTTTTCAAGCCGTAACCGTGGCAAGGGTTTGACAATCCTCGCCGCCTTTTTTGTACATCCTGCCCAGAATTGTGTCGAGAGCATCAATTTCTCCCGGCACTCTGACAGATATTTCACAAACTTTAGGATACAACATATGAAATTAGCTGGTATCATTGCTGAATACGACCCCTTCCACAACGGCCACGCATGGCAGCTGGCACAGGCGAAGGCACTGGGCGCGGAGCATGTCGCCGTTGCGATGAGCTGCGGCCTGACCCAGCGCGGCTCTGTGCCGCTCCTGCCCGAGGACATCCGTGTTCGTGCCGCACTGACCTGCGGGGCAGATCTTGTTTTTGCCCTGCCTGCACCCTCGGCCTGTTCGGGTGCGGAGGCTTTTGCCCGGGCGGGGGTGCGCATCCTTTCCTCCGCCGGGTGTGATGCTCTGGTTTTTGGCGCGGAAACGCCGGACGCATCCCTTCTGATGGAAGCTGCCCGTCTCCTTTTGAGCGATGCCTACCGGGACACACTCAAGGCTCAGCTTGCAGGCGGTGCGCGGAACTTCGCCGCCGCACGTCAGGCCGCTGTGAAAGCACTCTGTCCGGACAGCGGCCTTGCCGAATTGCTGGACAAACCGAACAACAATCTCGCCATCGAATACTGCAAGGCCATCCTCGAGCAAAACGCCGCCATGACTCCTGTTCCTCTTCCCCGTCAGGGTGCGAACCACGGGGAGTCCCTCGAGCAGTCCGCTGCCGGGCAGTTTGCCAGTGCAAGTGCCCTCCGGAAGCTCTGGGTCGAGCATGGTGTGGACGCCGTCGAGCCGTATGTCCCCGCTTCGGTCTTTCCTTTCTATAAAGAAGCCTTTTCTGCCGGGCGGTACACTGATTTTTCCGCCGCCGGACGGTGTGAGCTGGCTCTGCTCCGCTCTGCCTGCCGGGTCGATTCTCCGTTCGCGCAGATTCGCGGCGTTTCCGAGGGCTTGGAGCATCGCTTGGAGAACGCCGTTCGCACCTGCGCCACACAGGAAGAGCTGCTGGACGCCATGACGACCGTGCGCTATCCCCGTGCCCGGATGCGCCGCCTTGCAATGGATGCCGCACTCGGCTATACTTCCGAGCTGAACCTCCTCCCGCCCTATCTTCACCTGCTGGGCGGACGACGGGAGCTGTTTTCTCTTTTAAAAGGTACGGCACTTCCGGTGTCGCACTCCCTCAGCCGCCTGCGGGAAGAAAACGCTTCCTGTGCGGCATTCGTGCAGGCACAATTGGCCGCAAGCGATTTTGCCGCGCTCTGCCGCCAAAAATCCGAACCAATGGGCGGCGCACTTCGTCAAAAAATTATCTTTTTGACGTAATGACAAAACTTTTTCTGTAAAAACTGTCATTTTCACTATTGTTCTTCCCCGCAGTTCGGTGTATCATTAAAGAGACATACTTGGATACAACGTAGAAAACTGTCAATCAACAACTACGGAGGAGAATTTCATGGCACTTCACGTTCTGGACGAAGCCAACCGCTGCCTCGGCTGCAAAAAGCCCATGTGTCAGCAGGGCTGCCCCATCCACACCAACATTCCTGAGGCGATCCGCCTGCTCAAGAACAATCAGCTGGACGACGCCGGCAAGATGCTGTTCGAGAACAACCCCCTGACGACCGTGTGCAGTCTGGTCTGCAACCACGAGAATCAGTGCGAGGGCCACTGCATCCGCAACCGGATGCCCAGCCACGACCCCGTCCATTTTTCCATCATCGAGGACTACATCTCCACCACTTACGCCAACAAGATGGTCGCCGGCCCCTCCGAGAAGAACGGCATGAAGGCCGCTGTTGTCGGCTCTGGCCCGGCAGGTCTGACCGTCGCCGTCCTGCTGGCACGCTGGGGCTATGACGTCACCATCTTCGACGCCCGCGACAAGATCGGCGGCGTCATGCGCTACGGCATCCCGAACTATCGTCTGCCCGACAGCGTTCTGGATGACTTCGCCTATCGTCACCTTGAGCTGAAGGGCATCAAGGTGCGCACCAACACCTCCATTGGCCGCTCCATCACCATCGACGACCTCTTCCGCGACGGCTACAAGAGCGTCTTTATCGGTGCTGGCCTGTGGAAGGCAAACGCAATGCACATCAAGGGCGAGAGCCTCGGCAATGTCGTGTTCGGCATCGACTATCTGGCAAACTCCAAGGCGTTCCGTCTGGGCGACGACATCGCGGTCATCGGTGTCGGCAACTCGGCAATGGACTGCGCCCGTACCGCCATCCGCAACGGCGCACGCCATGTCACCTGCTACGCACGCCGTGACGAGGAGTGCATCAGCGCGTCCGAGCACGAAGTTCGTTATGCAAAGCTCGAGGGCGTCGGCTTCCGCTTCTGCAAAGCCCCGGTTGAGATCCGTGAGAACGGCCTGATCTGCCGCGACACCGTGAAGGGCGAGGACGGCAAGTTCACGCAGGTCGAAGGCAGCGAGATGTTCTACCCGCACACCGGCGTCATCGTCTCGGTCAGCCAGGGTTCGGAGAGCAACCTCGTCAAGAGCACCACGGGCATCGAGACCAATCAGCGCGGTCTGCTGACCGTTGCTGACGACGGCAGCACCACCCGCGAGGGTGTCTTTGCCGGCGGCGACGCTGTCATGGGCGCACGCACCGTTGTCGAGGCCGTTGCTATCGCGAAGAAGGTCGCCGAGTCGATGGACGCTTATATGAAGAGCCTGCCCGTCGACAACACCCCCGACCCCTACGCAGACATTCCGGTCTTTTCCACCCCGACCTCTGACGTCCTGACGAAGCAAGACAACGGCTAATCTCTAAACATAAAACGGCTGCTGTGGTTTCACTTCCACAGCAGCCGTTTTCGTTTTCTGTTGTTTTAAACCGTCTCGTCGTCCGTCTCGTCAATGAGCCGCAGACCTGCGGTGTCGGTGACGGGAAGGGAAAAGACGATCGCGCCCGCCTTCGGGTTCGCGTTCTTCATGATGGCGGACATAATTTTATTCTTCTGGGTGGTGCGGCTGACGATGAGCACCACCTCTTTTTCGTTCACGAGGTCGACGCCCAAGAAGCGGGCAGCTCCCTCCATGCCCGTTCCCTTGGCATGGATGACCGTGCCGCCGCCAGCACCCTCTGCACGGGCGGCGTCCATGATAGAGCCGGTATAGCCCTGATTGGCGATGACGAGCAGCAGCTCATAGCGGGTATCTTTCAAGGTGCTTTCCTCCTTCAGCTCGAGCTTCTGGTGTTCGGTCAGGAACAGCAGAGCGCGCTTGCCGCCGATGCTGCTGACCGGGATGATAAAGGCGATGCCCGTTCCCGGCACATCGATGCGCATTTGACGGCGCAGGGTTTTCTGGAGCTTCGGCCATGTGTCGGCGGTGATGATGGAGAGCAGCACGGCCTTTTCCGATTTTTCAAGGCCGAGCGTCGCCAGCACTTCGCGGACTGCCGTGCCCGAACCGACGGTGCGCAGGTTGACGTTCACGCCCTGCTCCTCGTACAGCTTGAGGAAGGCGTCCGTGGAAGGGCGGTCGGTGATGGTGACCAGCCAATATAATGTATTCACAGACATCCTCCTTTACAGCTCGATGATGGCGTCATCCGGCAGGCCGGCAAAGGCCATCGCCATGGCAAGAGCAGGCTGAGCCTGACGAGCCTTGCGGTTCTTCAGCTCGGCGATCAGACCCATCAGCTGGACCGTTATGAGCGGAGTCATGGCGACCATCGCGACCACACCAAAGGCGTCGGTGACGATGTTGCCGCCCACGGCCACACACGCGCCCTGTGCCAGCGGCAGAAGGAAGGTGGCCGTCATCGGGCCGGAGGCCACGCCGCCCGCATCGAATGCGATGGCGGTGAACAGCTTCGGCACGATAAACGAGATGCCAATTGCGAACGCATAGCCCGGAATGAGAAACCAGAGGATGGAGATGCCCGTCAGGACGCGCACCATCGCAAGGCCGACCGAGATGGCAACGCCTGCGGACAGTGCCGTGCCCATCGCCTTGGCCGAAATTGCACCGTCGGTGACCTCCTCGACCTGCTTGTTCAGAACGTAGACCGCAGGCTCGGCCTTGACGATGAAATAGCCGATGAGCATTCCGATCGGAATCAAAACCCAGCGGAAGCTCTGTCCGGCCAAGACCTGACCCAGATAGTTACCGGCGGGCATGAAGCCGACGTTCGCACCCGTCAGGAAGAGGACAAGACCCACATAAGTATAGGCCAGACCGACCGCGATACGTCCCAGCGTCCGCGTATCGAGACGAAGCGCGACGAACTGGAACACGCCGAACATCACAACGATGGGGAGCAGCGAGGTCGCGATCTCATGGATGTAGGTCGGCAGACCCTCATGGAAGAGCTGCCACAGCTCGACCGAATCGCTGATCTCGGGAATGACGGGCGGCACATAGGTGCTGTCGCTGGCATTGAAGAGGATGCCGAGGATGAGCACAGCCAGAATCGGGCCGACCGAGCAGAGCGCGACCAGACCGAAGCTGTCATCTGCGGCATGGCGGTCACTACGAATCGCGGCGACACCAACGCCCAACGCCATGATGAACGGAACGGTCATCGGGCCGGTCGTCACGCCGCCCGAGTCGAACGCGACGGCCAGAAACTCCTTTGGCACAAACGCCGCCAGAATAAAAACGATGCCATAAAAAATGACGAGCAGCTGGGGCAGCGGGATGCCCAGCAGCATACGCAGGAAGGCGACCACCAGAAACAGACCAACGCCCGCCGCGACCGATAAAATCAGGGTCATATTCGGGATGGACGGCACTTGGTTCGCCAAGACCTGTAAGTCCGGCTCTGAGATGGTGATGAGGAAGCCCAGCAAAAACGCGACGCCCAAGATGACGGGTACTTTTTTTGTCCGGGTGATGACCGAGCCGACACGCTCGCCCATCGGGGTCATGCTCATTTCCGCGCCCAGCGTAAAAAACATGATGCCGACGATGATCATCGCCGCGCCCAGCAGAAAGCAGAGCAGGATGCTCGGCGAGACGGGTGCGATGGAAAAGCAGAGCACCAGCACGATGGCGACAATGGGCAGCACCGCCTGCAAGGACTCGAGCAGCTTTTCCCGCAGCTTGGGAAGAGAACTTTTGAGAATGTTGTCCACCGACCTTTCGTTACTCCTCCAAAAAATCAGATGAAAAATTGGAAAAGCGCACAATTTGTTGAATCCATGAAAGGATTTGTAAATAGTATAACAGACCCTTTCCTTCCCGGTCAACTAAACGGCGGCAAAGAAACTTTGTGATTTGTAAAGATTTTGAAAATGGCAATCGAACCTCTCCGCATTGCCATTTTTCCCAAACTGTGATAAAATAAAAAAGCCGTCGAAAGACGGCATAGGTGCTGACCCAAACGCAGGCGGCTAG
>CAVJGY010000070.1:0-4626 GCA_963648915.1 Acutalibacteraceae bacterium
CGTCGAACGTGCCGCCGCCAAGGTCGTAGACGAGGATTTTCTGCGGTGCTTCGTTGTCGAGACCGTAGGCGACAGCGGCGGCGGTCGGTTCGTTGATGATGCGCAGGACGTTCAGTCCGGCAATGCGGCCTGCATCCTGTGTGGCCTTGCGCTGGCTGTCGTCGAAGTAAGCGGGGACGGTGATGACGGCCTCGGTGACCGACTCGCCCAGATAGCTCTCGGCATCGTGGCGGATTTTCGTTAAGATCATCGCGCTGATCTCCTGCGGGGTCAGGTCGCGGCCATCAATGTGAACGCGGTAATCTGTGCCCATGTGCCGCTTGATGCTGGAAACGGTACGGCCCGAGTTGGTAGCGATCTGACGCTTGGCCGCGCCGCCGACCAGACGTTCGCCGTCCTTGGTGAAGGCCACGACGCTCGGGGTCGTGCGTTCGCCCTCTGCGTTGGTGATGACGACGGGCTTGCCGCCCTCGACGACAGCAACACAGGAATTGGTGGTACCAAGGTCGATTCCGATTACTTTGCTCATACAGGTTGTCCTCTCTTTTCGTGCGACGCGCGTATTTTTCCAAAGATATCTTATCGGTTTCGTATGACAATTTCTTAGAACAAATGTAAAGAAACTGTGTTCTCCGCCGGAGCTTTACGTTTTTTCAGGCTGAAGAAGCTCGTTCATCTCCTGTTCGGTCTCTTCCAGCCACGGGCGGGCGTTCTCGTCGCCCTCCTTCAGCCGAATTTGAAAGCCCTGCCGTGCTTCGGCGAGCTGGGCAAGGGCCGCTTTCCGGGAGATGAACTTCGTCTCGCACTGTGCGATGCGCAGACACACCTGCGGGGTGTAGGAGATGTCCGGCGTCCGGCTGGAAACGGTCTGTGCCTTGCGGTAATGGAGCAGAGCTGCACCCCGCCCCTTTCCGCTGGACAGGCAGTCGTCGCCCAGTGCGATCATCGCGAGGATGTCGCCCGCCTTGGCCGCTTCCTTCCAGAGTCGGCGTGCCTGCGTCACACTCTTCCGGACACCCTGTCCGGTGTAGAGCAGCTCCGCAAGCAGAGCCAGACCCTCGGCACGTCCCTGCTTGGCGGCTTCCTCGAAGAAATGCGCGGCCTCCTCCCAATTGCCCTCGTGTGCGGCCTTCCGGCCAGCGGTCAGCTCGGCCTCGCCCGGCTCGTCGCTGTCATGGCTGGCACGGAGCAGACCGTTCAAAAGAGAAACGTCCAGCGTGGCCGAATCCGTCCACGGGTCGATGACGATGCCGTCAATGCCGTCCGTGTCCAGTGCGTGGGTCATGGCGTCGACCATCAGCATCTCGGTCATGGGACAGACGGCGGTGCTCCGCTCGGCCTCGGCTGCTTCCAGAGAAATAAAGATAGGTAAATAGCTTTTGCCCTTGTTGGTGCGGAGAAGCCAGAGCGGAAGGTTCTTGGCCTTGTCTGCGGGGACGGGATGCTCTGCCCACGGCACGGGCTTGCCCTGCGGGTCGGGCGCGGCCTGAAGCGGGACGAGGACCTTGGTGTCCAGCTCCAATGCGTAGTTCAGCGCGTTCATCAGCGACCAGAAGCTTTCCTCGTTCTGTGCGCGGTACAGGGCGGAGACAGCTTTCTGGACAGCAGGACATCCCGTGTCCAGCGGGCCGTAGACCGCCTCATTGCTCCGCTTCCTTCGGCTTCCTGCCGGACGAAACCGCATTTTTACCCCAGACTCATATGCCATGTGCGTTCACCTCGAAAATTGGAAAAATAGATAGGCTCAGCGTCGCTTTTTCGGCAATGGGATGCCCAGCACGAGCGCGATGCCGACTGCGAGGGCAACAGCGATTTTAAAGGTGCTGATGCCGTTGGAAAGAGACAGGGCGTTGTCACCCTGAATAAAATAGTATGCTGTGTAGTAGATGCCTGCGCCCGGAACGAGCGGGAAGATGCCGCTCAACAGGAAAATCGTCACAGGCGTTTTCAGGAATATCGCGCAGATACGCGCGAGGAGGGTCAGCGGAATGACCGCCAGCAGGCTGGCCGCAGCCGAATCGAGCCCCTGCAAAACGGCGAATTCATAGACCAGCCAGCCCACCGCACCGACGAGGGCGCAATAGGGGAGCGTTTTGCGCGGACAGGCAAACAGGACGGCAAAGCTCAGCGTGCCTGCTCCGGCCAGAAAAAATTGCGCGACCAGTTGTCCGATCTGTTCCGTGGTAAGTGCAATCATGCGATGCTCACCCCCATCAGAGCTGTATAGAGGCTCAGTACCAGACCCGTACCGATGGCGATGCTGGCCGCAATGAGCAGGGCATCGATCATCCGAATCGTTCCGGATAGATAGTCCTTCTGCACAAAGTCCCGGATGCCCATCGTGAAGGCAATGCCGGGCGTCAGAATCATCAGCGTGCCGATGATGGCGTGACTGATCTCGATCTGGAGCAGATTACAGCCCAGAATGCAGAGCAGGGTGATGAGTGCGGCGGTGGAGATGGTCTTGAAACCGCCCGAAATGCTCTGCTTGTCGCAGAACAGTAAGTATGCGCTGGCGGCAAGGCCTGCGACGGCGGCCACCAGTCCGGAGCGCAGTGTGCCGCCGAAAATGAGTGCGAAGCAGAATGCGCCCGACATGCCCGCGACCAGCTGTACCCGGCCATTCGGGAAGGGGATGCGCTTTGCCATGACAAGGCGGCTCTCAGCCTCGTCCAGCGTGATTCCCCCGGCGGCGATTTGGCGGGAAAGCTCGTTGACGGCGGCGACCCGTCCCAGATGGGTGGTGCGCACCGGAACATTCCGAATTTCGCTGATCTCTGCCGTGCCTGCCGAGGCGAAGATGCCGTTCGTCAGGACGTAGACATGGAATTCCCGCAGGTGAAAGCTCTTCGCCATGATTTCCATGGTCTGCTCCACCCGGAACACCTCCGCGCCGTTCTGGAGCAGCGTTTCGCCTGCCGCCATGATGAAGTCCATGATGCGGCGACGCTGTTCTTCATCGGGATAAAGCGTACCGCTCATCGGTTTCCTCCTCGCCGCGGTTTCTTCTTCCGCACGGTATAGCCGAATGTGCCCAGCTTTTTCCCCAAAGACAGGTACTCGCCGTGGCTGTAGACGATAAGCTTGGCCTTGTCGAGACAGAGTTTGCCGTTTTCGTCCAGCAGGGACTCGTCGACGTCGCAGGCGACGACCTCGGCAAGGAAGAGATCATGGCTTCCCAGCGGGATGACCTGCGTGACCTTGCATTCGAGGTTGACCGGGCTTTCGTCCAGAATGGGGCAGTCGGTCAGGACAGAGCCAGCCGAAGCGTGGAGCTTGCAGGCGGCAAACTTATCGTTGTCACGGCCGCTCCGGACACCGCACCAGTCGACGGCACGAACCAGAGATTCCGTGGGAAGGTTGATGGCGAACTGTCCGCTTTCTTTAATAAGGTGATGGCTGTACCGCTCAGGACGGACGCTGATGGACACCATGCTGGGCTGGGTGCAAATTGTACCCGTCCAGCCGATGGTGATAAGGTTGGGCTTTTCCAGCCCGCCGCAGGAGACGAGAACGGGCGGCTCGGGGTTCAGAAGGGTGCTTCCCTTCCAGCTTTGCTTGCTCATCCGTGATACTTCCTTTCATAGGGAGCCCATGTGCGCTCGCTGATGATGTAGCGCGGACGGGCCTTGGTTTCCATATAAATTTTGCCGATATATTCGCCGATGACGCCCAGACAAATGAGCTGGACGCCGCCCATGAAGCAGACGATGCAGATGGTAGATGCCCAGCCTGCGACGACGCTTCCGAGACAGGCCTGAACGATGGCCCAGATGACGCCGATGAAGCTGACAAGGCTGACGACGACGCCCGCGCCCATGATCAGGCGGATGGGTTTGTTGGACAGGCTGGTGATACCGTCAAAGGCCAGAGCAAGCATCTTGCTGAGGGGATAGTGGCTCTCTCCGGCCAGACGCTCGTGACGCTCGTAGGTAACGATCTCGCTCTTGAAGCCCACCAGAGGGACCATGCCCCGGAGGAAGATGTTGACCTCCCGGTAATCGGCGAAGCTTTCCAGCACCCGGGTGCTGATGAGGCGGTAGTCGGCGTGGTTGAACACGATGTCCGCACCCAGAGCGTTCATCAGGTGATAGAAGCCCTCGGCGGTGAACCGCTTGAAGAAGGTGTCGGTGTCCCGGCGGCTCCGGACGCCGTAGACGACCTCTGCGCCGTCCAGATATTTCTGCACCATCTCGTCCATCGCGTTGATGTCGTCCTGACCGTCACAGTCGATGGAGATGGTGATGTCGCAGGTGCCGCTGGACAGGGCTTCCATCAGTCCGGCCAGAACTGCGTTCTGGTGGCCGCGGTTTCGACTCTGAGAGATGCCGATGAAATGCTCGTCCTGCTGGGCGAACTGGTTGATGAGCTCCCACGTTTTGTCCCGTGAGCCGTCGTTGACGAAGAGCACTCGGCTCTTGTCGCTGATGAGCCCCTGTGCGGCTAAGTCGGTGATCTTTTGCAGGAACATCGGGGCAGTGATGGGAAGCACCTGCTCTTCATTGTAGCAGGGGATCACGATCCAGAGAATCGGTTTTGGCATGACGTAAAACTCCTTTAGCACACCTCATCAGTCTCGCATACGCTCGACAGCTTCCCCTCAAGGGGAAGCCTTTTATCAGAGGA